>WRKN01000044.1 GCA_009778055.1 Synergistaceae bacterium | reverse complement strand
CTTTTCTAAAGCCGATTATGACGCAATTTACGCGAAGCTCGCGGACAAATCCGTCGTAGTGGATAACAACGTCGAAATAGCCCCGGCCGATATCCCCGTCAGGGCGGTTGTTGTAAATTACATGCGCTAGAGGCGGACGCAATGGATAGCGTATATGATGTCAGTAAACTCAAAGAGATTCGCTTATTTTGTTACTACCCAACTTCCCGCTTTATCCGAACCGACACGTTCAATCAAGCCCGCCTTTTTCATAGCGCGAATATTTGATTCAACACGGCGTTTCGTAATGCCGATTGCGTCGGCTATGCGTTGTGCGGTAATTGTCGGCGTTTCCGCCATCAAAGCAATAATTCGCTGCTGCGTTTCTTTTACACCGCTTTTTACACCGACGTTTACACCGACATTGATGTCGGTGTAAAATGTCACGCTTACTTCGCCCGGAGTTACTTCAAACAGCGGTTCGCGCATTCCCGCATCCTTGCAGGCGACAGTTATCCGCTCAATTCCGCGCCCCCAAGTTTCAATGTAACCCGCACGGTAAAAAGCATAAGCGATTTTCGGATTATACGGACGAGAGCGATGCTTTTTCAAAAGATTATCCACCGTTCAAGGTCGTGCTTATACCCGTTAAGCGGCGCAAACCACATCAAGATACATTATACGACAACGTTGCCGAAAAGTCGATAGGAAATTTGAATGTTCAAATTCTTTTGTTGCGTAATGCAATTGTCATGTAATACCAGGCCGTTTTTGATAATCTCCGTCGCGCGTACTTCGTAAAAACAGCCCTCCCCGGATAGGAGAGGGCTGTTTTTATTCGCGCGGGGGAAGGAATCCGCGCGCGTTACGCGTTTGTATAGCTAGGATACCCGCCTGCGCAGGAGAGCCGCGCCGGCAAGTATCAGGGCGAACGCCCCGAAGCCCGAGTCGCAGCCGCCGCTGCTCTTATTGCCGCTTTCCTCGATACGTATTTTCCCGTCGGACAACAGCAATATGCGGGAGTCCTCAGATACGTTCTTGATTGATCCGTCAGCGTAAGTGACCTTCGCTTTGCCCGACGAGCCGACATAGATCGTCCTTACGGCATTGGCCCTGACGGAAGAATCGGCCGTCTGGGAACTTTCGTGTCTGATACTCGCGTTACGAGGCAGCTCTATTTTGATGTTTATGGAAGTGGTCACAGTACCGCCGGAGGGCAGCGTTATTTCGCCGGTAACCGGGTTAACCCTCGTGCCGCTCGGAACCTCTATCTTCGCTTCGGGCAGGGTGATAACGGCGACTCCGCCGCCCTCAACGGTTATCACGCCATCAGACGATATCTCGCCCTTACCGCCGCCGGGGATTTCGATTTTTCCGTCGTCTATCCCCGGCAAATCCACGGATTCACCCGGATCAATCGGTGTGACTGGACCTGGGGTCGGGTCTGGGTTGGGGTCTGGATTCGGATTTGGGTCCGGCTCTGGATTCGGGTTCGGGCCGGGGCTGGGGGGTGTGTAGCTCAGCACATCGGCAAACAGGTTGTTATCGTCCACCGATAACTCAAACACATATCCGCCGGTTCTGTTTCGGTTACCGGGTTCAGGCTCGGTGACGCTCAACGTATCCGCATTGACCAGCTTTACCGTATATCCTACTTGCGAAGAACTCATTCCTCTGAAATCGATGCCCGCATTGGTAATGCTAGCCGTTCCGGTGACGCTCAGTATCTCACCATCATCCGCGACGCCAGCAAGATCGAAAGCGATGGTGCTGTTCAAACCCGCCGTCAACGCCCCCAGCTCCATACCTTCCGGGAATGTAAAATACGAATTTTCCAGGGTGAGAGAGTTGACAAAAATCCCCTTCTCGGCAAATACATCCCTGGCAAGCGCATGTGTGTTGGCATTATAACCTTTTACGTTGCTGAATGTTATATCAAGGGTAACGCCGCCACTCACTCGGGCTTCGAGAGTATCCCAGATTTGCTCCCAATCAAATATAGGGTTCGGGGGCCAGGCACCCGACATTATTCCAGAAGGAATCGCGCTTGTGGTCACTATATCGACTACAGCAGTACTAGTCGCAACAGCGTCTCCCAGCATAATCGCTATAAAAGCCCATGCTTCTGCATCCAAAGGCCCGCTGAAGGAGAGGGACTCAACAAACGCAGGGTTTTTAGGCGCAGTCCCCGGAGCTCTATTAAGAGCGTCATCCAACCGTTCATCATCGTCCACAGTTTTAAATGCTTCCGCTACCAAATCCTCCCAAGTGTCACCCGCTACAAAAGTTACTACCAACTCCTTGTCGTCGTTATCAAAGACTACCGTGCTCGACGCATACACAATCGAACTGCACAGCACCAAAGAAAAAACCAAAAACAACAACGCGATTCTTTTCACTTTCCATTCCTCCTGTCTAAATGTCTGTTTACTAAAAAACACCTTTACCACTCGCCGCTCAAAAATACGCACAACAACATCTATTGCCCGTGCTAAAATCTTGCAGAGACAATTACTTTCTCGCGGTTAAAGCCGTGAGTTACTTTTGTGTGCCGAATTTGGATTTCGAGCAAAACGCACTGTAAACCCATGATGTTCGGTTTTTAAAAAATACATTTTGGATTATATGTATTTTATCTTAAGTAGTCAAGAGGGGCGCAATGTACCGCGATATTTTTGCGAAGCGTTTGAAAGGGCTGCGGCTGTCTCGTAATATGACTCTCCAGAGTTTAGGAGACGTTGCGGGCTGCAATCGTCAAAACGTCAACAATCTCGAAAATGCTCGCGTATCCCCCAGTTTCGCGATGTTAATGACGCTTGCCGATTTTTTCGACGTGTCTCTCGACTATCTTGTAGGCCGCTCGGACGACCCCGCCAGACCAAGCGCCGGCGGCGGCATGGAGACGGCGGAGACGGAACAGAATCTTGAAAAGAAAAAATTGATAGGCATGATAGGAGCCCTTCACGATGACGACATGAGCAAGGCTATTGTCTACATGGCTTTCCTGCGGCACTGGCGTCGGCGCGAGGACGGGAAAAAACGACGCGCCGAGGGGACGGATATGGAACGTCAACCCGTATAGCTTCCTGTCACTTTCCGGTATGATAAGATTAAAATAGCAAAACACGTAAGGAGTGGTGACTGTGGCATACGAAACAAAAGTGTTGTTAAGCCTTCTTGCAGACACGGCTTTGCGAACAAATTCTAAAGAAATGTACAAAGTTATCGCTAAAATCGCCAACATCGAAGGCATGATAATTAAACCTTACGACGAAGCGAAGGCAGAGTTAGAGTTGTAGCTTCCAGTCACTCTCCGTATGGCTGTACGTGCGTATCTTTCTGGACGCGTTATGCAGGCAAAGAGGTAACTTTTGGTTACCCTATTTCTTCCGCGGTTTTGTTAACATCCCGCATGAAATGAACTGAAATACCGAGGGATGCGGAGGAATGGTCATGCTTACCCTCAAGCAAAGCCGATACTTGGCGGTACCTGCGGGAACTCGGGTGTTTACCGTAAAGAGCGGAGTCGCGGAGGTTTATGCGTGTACGCCCGAGGACGCGGAAAATTACCACAAATTATTCCTCACGCAGCTTGGGGAGGGGGAGCGCTTTTTCTCACCGGCGCAAGCCCTCTCTTTTTTTGAGTTTCAGGTTTTCGCGCGCTCCGACTGCGCGATAGACGACGCGGACGTTGAGGAGCCGGCCGTGCTTGAGCTGGCGGCGTGGGCGGCCGAGTGGTTCCATAAACTCACGGAACTGGAATGGATCCGGTATCTCATCGGCCTGGGAGACGTGACTTTGTCGAAATGGGAGTCGAAAACGATTTTCGGCCCGGACGAAGACGTCATGGCCATCCTTTCGGATAACCTGAAGATATTGTCCGCGCTGATAGAGGACAAATTCAAAAAGGCCGAGCAAAGCGTGGACGTCAAAACGGAGATGTACGGCAAGTACAGGGACAAAGCGTTCTCGTCCGCGGTTCGGAATCTTTTGCATATCGGGCCTGATTATGCCGGAGCGGGAAAATCCACGGGCGATATGGATGATCCCGTGAAGTTCGCGGTTTGCGCGGCCGCCGGTTTCCTGGGAATGGATACCGCGAACATATCCCTCCCGGCGGATGTGGCGGCCGGCATGGACCCGGTAACCAGAATGAGACGGCTCATTAGAAAGGCGAACATGGAGGTCCGCCTCGTATCACTCCCCAAGGGCTGGCACAAAAACGACGGAGGCGCGTTTCTCGGATACTTGGAAGAGGGAAACTCCATTGTCGCGCTGCTGCCCAAGGGCAGCAAAAAATACGTCATGGCGGATGAAGATCACCCGTCGGGGCGTACTGTGGACGACGAAACCGCCTCGAAGATAAAAAGCGACGCGTTTATGTGTTACGCGGGACTCCCCCCTAGAAAACTCGGATGGGGCGACATGTTCAGGTTCATGCTTCGCCACACCACGAAACACGACTGGACGATGATCTGGCTTATGAGCCTCATCGCCGGTTTGCTGCCCATATTGATGCCGCTCATAACCGAAACCGTATTCCGGGACGTCATACCGATAAACGACCGTCAGGCTCTAGGCACCGTCACGCAGGTGATGCTGGTTTCCGGCTTCACCACCGCGATTATTGGGTTTGTAAGGTCTGTTTCCCTGCTTCGCGTCAAAAACCACGTCGGCGTCGCCTTTGAATCCGCTCTATGGTCAAGGCTTTTGAGCCTTCCCGCGAAATTCTTCAGAGATTACGAAACCGGAAATCTGATAGGCAGAATGCAGGGAGTGGGCAGGATAACGGAACTCCTGGGCGACAACGTGCTCTCGTCCGCGTTCAACATGGTTTTTTCCTTCTGGAGCCTTGTTTTGATGTTTTACTACAACTTCAGGCTGACGATGATATCTATGGGGATATGGGCGGTTTACCTTCTGGCCGACACTTTTTTGTACATGAACATCGTGTCCGCCCAGCGTAAGGCGGCGGAGGCCACCAACAAGCTGTCGGCCCAGACTCTCCAATTGTTCAGCGGGCTGACGAAGTTCAGGCTTCAGGGCGGGGAGCCCGCCGCGTTCCGTCTATGGTCGCAGACGTTCGGCGATGAGTGGAAGTGGGGGCATAAGGTACGTTGGTATTCGAACTACATATCCCTCATAAACGTGGCGATGCCCACTGTTCTGTCCATGATCCTCTTTTACGTCGCGACGGGCATTATGGATGCCGGGCTGAACCAGGGCAAACCCATGATGGACGCAGCGAAATTCATGGGCTTCCTGACGGCGTTCTCTGGCTTCAACGCAACTCTCGCGGCTTTCGTGCCGGTGGTGGCGACGTTATTCGTCACATTGCCCTTTGTCGAGAACATCACGCCGATTCTGGAAACGGAGCCCGAGGCCACGGACGACAAAATCGACGCGGGCAGGCTGTCGGGGGAGGTAGAGATAGATAACCTGCACTTCACATATTTTGCGGGTTCGCCGGATTCGCCCCATGTCCTGAAGGGAATATCGCTTCGCGTCAAAGCCGGGGAGTCCGTGGCGGTAGTCGGGCCGTCGGGCTGCGGAAAATCCACGCTGGTCCGCCTTCTGCTCGGTTTCGAGAAGCCGACGCAGGGGGCGGTATTCTTCGACGGGCAGGATTTTTCGACGCTCAACGCCGCGTCGGTACGGTCTCAGATGGGAGTCGTCCTCCAAAACGGGCAAATCATGTCCGGGGATATTTTCAGTAACATAGTGGGGGCCGCGCCGCTCACTCTGGAAGACGCATGGGAAGCCGCGAGAATGGTCGGGCTTGAGGAGGACATCAGGAACATGCCGATGGGAATGCACACGGTCATCAGCGAAGGCGCCGGCAACATATCCGGCGGGCAAAGGCAGAGGATAATGCTTGCGCGAAGCATTGTGAACAGGCCCAAAATAGTGATACTGGACGAAGCCACCAGCGCCCTGGACAACGCTGCCCAGGCAATCGTGACCGAGAGTCTGAAAAAATTGAAGGCGACGCGTATCATCGTGGCGCACAGGCTTTCCACTATCAAAGACGCGGACAGGATTTACGTTTTGCAGGACGGGCGCGTGGCCGAAGAAGGAATTTACGAAGAACTCATGAAAGCGGGCGGCTTCTTCGCCAAGTTGGCAAAAAGGCAACTTGAGTGAAAAAAGAGCGCCGAAAAAAGCCGGAGGCCCTGGGCCTCCGGCTTTTTTTAATCCTAACGGCCCGTCAGTTTTTGAACGTCGAGCCGATGTGCTTGCCTTCGCAGTCCAGAAGCTCGACTTCGAGCGGCATCTTGCCCACGGCGTGAGTGGAGCAGGAAAGGCACGGGTCGTAGCACCGGATGACGTGTTCCAGGCGGTTCAGCGCGCCCTCGGTAACCGTCTTGCCGTCGGTGATGTACTGCTTGGCCACCTGCTCGATGCCCTTGTTGATGGCCCAGTTGTTGTTTCCCGTTGCCACGATCATGTTCGCCCTGGTGATTGCGCCGCGCTCGTCCACCTCGAAATGATGTATGAGCGTTCCCCTCGGAGCCTCCACGACGCCGACGCCTTCCCGGTTCAGGGTGTCGGACGTGTGCCGCAGGTCGCTGCCCATGATGTCCGGGTCGAGCAGGAGGTCGCCTATGCGCTCGGCGGCGTAAAGAGCTTCTATCAGCCGGGCGTAGTGATAATAGAGCGTATAGTGAACGATCCGCCCGTCACCGGCTTTGCGCAGGTTCTCCAGTTCTCTCTGGGCGAGAGGAGTGGGTATCTTGTCGCAGGCGTTGAGGCGGGCAAGGGGGCCGACGCGGAAACTTCCCTCGGGGAAGCCTATGTCGCGGTAGAACGGGAACTTAAGGTAAGTCCAATCCACCACGTACTCCCCTATCTTCTTGTAGTAGTCGGCGCAGGCGAACTCCTCTATTATCCTCCCCTTAGGGCTGATCAGGCGCAGGTCGCCGTCGTAGAGCTCAAGGTCGCCTTTTTTGACGAGTCCGAGATAAGGAGTGGACAGGGTGGCAAACTCCCGGGCCACCGTCTGGTTTTCGTTCAGGTAGTTCTTTACCAGTTCTATGCCTTTTTGCAGCCCAGCGATCACTCCGGGCAGTTCCTTGAGGTAGCGGTCGCGCTCCTCCTGCTTGAGGGCGCGGTTGACCCCTCCCGGTATGCTGTGCCACGGGTGAATTTTCTTGTCCCCGAGGGTTTTTATTATCTCCTGCCCGTATTTGCGCATGGATATGCCAAGCACGGCCAGATCGGGATGTTTTTCGGCCACGCCCACGATGTTGCGCGCGGCGGGGGCGGCGTCGAACCCGAAAAGAAGGTCCGGACTCGACAGGTGGAAAAAGGACAAGGTATGGGACTGCACTATCTGCCCCATGTGCATCAGTTCGCGCAGCTTGTGGGCCGACGGGGGCGGCGTCACCCCGATGATGGCGTCGCAGGCCTTGGCCGCCGCCAAGTGGTGGCTGACCGGGCAGATGCCGCAGGTGCGGGGCGTAATTACCGGCATTTCGCGGAAGTCGCGGCCCTTGGTGAAGACCTCGAAACCCCTGAACTGCGTGACGTGCATACGCGCGCTGTCAACGCTTCCGTCGTCTTTCAGTTGTACCGTAATCTTGCCGTGTCCCTCGATGCGGGTTACGGGATTGACGACAATCGTGTTTGTATTAGCGGTTTCCATCTTTCATTCCTCCATCAGTCGTACCGCATCATTTCAGACGGAACCTTCGGCACGCGCCCGGCCAGTATTTCATCGAACACGTACGCGATGGTGTCGGCGTCCGGCGGGCAGCCGGGGACGTATACGTCCACCTTCACCGCGCGGTCAACGGGGATAGCCTCCGGCAAAAGCGCGGGAACCTCTCCGGGGGCGTCTATCCCGGGAAGCACGCCGGACGGGTTGACCGTCGTAACGCCGTCCGTGTAAGCCTCGCGCAGCAGGTCTTCCGGTTTCATGAAATTTCTCATGCCGTTGATACCGCCGAACACGGCGCAGTCGCCCCACGCCACAAGCAGCTTGCACTTGGAGCGAAGGTCTTTCGCTATGTGCAGTTCTTCCTCGTTGCCCAATCCGCCTTCGATTATGCCCACCGTTACCTCTGGGATCTCCTTGATGTCGGAGATCGGAGAGGAGGTAAGCTCTACTTTTTTGAAGAGTTCCACCAGGCGCTCGTCCATGTCCAAAAATGACATGTGGCACCCCGCGCAGGCTTCCAGCCACACGCTCGCTATTTTCGGCTTTGATTCGGCCATTGCCATCACGCCTCCTCGACCTGTACCTGTTTTGCCAGGTCAGGGGATATTCTGGAGCTGAACACGTTATCACAGGGGGCGGTGGACGGAGTGCCCATCCTGACCCCCAGCTTGTCGCAAATGGTTTGAAGGATCTCGCCGAAACCTTTCAGCCCGGCTATGGGATCGAGAATTTTTGCCAGTTGACGCCGCTCGCCCTCCAGAGAGCACAGGTGTCCGCTGCGCTCGAACCACGCCGGAGCGGGCAGGAGCACGTCCGCCAGGTTTGTCAGGGGCGGCACCATGAAGGGGGTTTGGATCACGGTAAAGCCTGCGCCCGACATGGCCTTGAGGGCCCTGGCGCTTTCCTTTACCAGCCCGGTGGAGTAGACGTACAGAAAATCCTGCTCGTCTTCCAGCCAGGCTTCCTGCGACATGACGGTGTTTATGGAACCCAGCGCGTTGCTGTGCCCCAGCAGAGGCACCACGCCAAGGCCGTCCTCGAAAAACGCCTTGTGCTCTATCGCGAAATTGATGGCTTTCGTCACGGCCGCGGGGTTGGTCATCATGGTTTTGCCCAGGATGAAAACGGGTTTTTTAGCGGCGGCAAGATATTCCACGATTTTTCCGTCGGAGAGCTCCGCGGCCGACAGGTCGGTAATCCCCGGGAAGGGAGTGGAACCCTTGCCCACGTGGATCAATTTGGCTCCCTTGTGGAGCACGGCCACCCTGACGTAACTCGCGACTATCGGGAGGACTTTCTGCGGATCCGCGTCAACCAGCACTATCGCGTCCGAGTCCAGTATGTTGTGCGCCGCGGTAAAGGGGCGCACCCCCTGTTCCACAAACGGTTTCGCGCCTCGGAAGAAGCCGCGGATTATGGCCCCGTTGTAGCTGGCCGTCTTGAAGCCGCTGACTGCTTCCTTGAAAGCGGCGAAAACCGCCAGTTCCTCGTCCGTTGCCAGCGAGGAAACCAAGCCGCCTACTTTACCGGCCTTTAAGTTCTCTTTCAGTTTTGAGGATATCAGGTTGAGGGCCTCGTCCCACGAGGCTTCGCGGAAGGTGGAACCCGTCCTGATCATGGGTTTGGTCACGCGGGGCCGCTCGCTGGACTTGGGAAGCGCGAAGCGCCCGTCCGCGCAGAGCTGCCCGCCGTCCGGCCCGTCGAAGTTTGTCCCCTCCACCCGCACAATGCTGCCCGTGCGGACGTATACCCTGACGGCGCAGCCCATGGAGCAGATGGGGCAGATGGAGTCGATTACCGCGTCGCAGTCCTTGCGGCGTCCCCGGTAGGCCAGGTCGCGCAGGGTTATTGTTCCGGTGGGGCAGACCTGGGCGCAGGCCCCGCACGAAACGCAGCTCTCGGACGAACCGAACGTGCTGCCGAAGTCGGCGATCACGGTTGTGGCCCATCCGCGCTTTTTCAGCCCCAGCGTGCAGGCGCCGACCTTCTCCGAGCATGTGCGCTCGCATCGCTGGCACAGGATACACCTGCTGTGGTCGGCCTGAATCCTGGCGTCGGTCGTGTCGTTGTCGAAGTCGGAGTAAAGGAAGGCATAGCGCACGCTGTCCATGCCGTGCTCTATGGCGCGGGTTTGCAGGTCGCAGTCCCCGCTTTGCGAACAGAACATGCAGAAGTGGTTACGTCCCGCGAAAAGCAGCTCCAGTACCTGGCGGCGGTAATTCTTCAGCTTCTCCGTGGAGGTATGGACGCGCAGCCCATCCTCCGCGGGGGAGGTGCACGCCGTCAGCATACGCCCGCCGGGCTTGCCGTCGGGTCCCTCCGGCTCCACCACGCACAGGCGGCACGCGCCGATGCTGGTAAGCCCCTCCAGCCAGCAGAGAGTGGGTATTGATTTGACGTCGTTTTTCCTGGCCACTTCGAGAATGGTGTCGCCTTTGAAGCCGGCGCATTCCTTGCCGTCAATAAACATCTTTATCGCTTTTTTTACATCGGACATGATTCTCTGCCCCCTATCCTTTGGAAATAGCCTTGAACGGGCATTTCACCAGACAGGTGCCGCACTTGATGCACTTGTCGGTTTCGATCACGTACCCATCGGCTCTGCTTCCGGGGATGCAATTGACGGGACAGTGTTTGACGCAAAGGCCGCATTTCTTACAGGCGCTCTGGATGATTTCGTAGTTGAGCAGCGCCGGGCACGCCCCCGCCGGACACTTGTGATCCCTGATGTGCGCTTCGTACTCGTTCCTGAAGTAGCGAATGGTGGTGAGAACCGGGTTAGGAGCGGTCTGACCCAGTCCGCAAAGCGACATCTCCTTGACCATGGTTCCAAGCTCTTCCAGAAGGCCGATATCCCTCATCTCGCCCTTACCGGCGCAGATTTTTTCGAGCAGGAGCAGCATCTGCTTAGTCCCTTCACGGCAAGGCGTACACTTCCCGCAAGATTCTCTCTGGGTGAACTCGAGGAAGAACCGCGCTATGTCCACCATGCAGTCCTCCTGGTCCATGACGACAAGCCCGCCGGAGCCCATTATAGCGCCCAAAGCCGGCAGCGACTCGTAGGTGATCGGTGTGTCCAGGTGGTCGTTGGTGAGGCATCCGCCGCTGGGGCCGCCTATCTGCACCGCCTTGAACTCCTTGTTGTTCAGAATTCCGCCGCCAATGTCGAAGATTATCTCGCGGAGCGGCATACCCATGGGTACTTCCACAAGCCCCGTGTGCTTGACCTTTCCCGTGAGGGCGAACACCTTCGCGCCCTTGGATTTTTCCGTGCCCATGGAGGCGTACCAGTCGGCCCCCCTGCTCATTATCGGCGGCACGCTGGCCCACGTTTCGACGTTGTTGATGTTGGTCGGTTTGGCCCAAAGGCCGGAAACGGCTGGGAAGGGCGGCCTGGGACGGGGCATACCCCTCTGTCCCTCTATAGAGGCCATCAGCGCGGTTTCCTCTCCGCAGACGAACGCCCCCGCGCCCTCTTTGATGTGCATTGTGAATTTGAAGCCGGAATTCAGTATGTTCTCCCCGAGAAGCCCGTACTCCTCGGCCTGTTTCATGGCGTGGCGCAGGCGCTGGATCGCAAGAGGGTACTCCGCGCGGCAGTAGACATAGCCTTCGTCGGCCCCTACGGCGTAGGCCCCTATGGCCATGCCCTCTATCACCGAGTGCGGGTCGCCCTCCAGCACGGAGCGGTCCATGAACGCCCCCGGGTCGCCCTCGTCGGCGTTGCATATGACGTACTTCTTGGGACTCTGGGTCGCCGCGCAGAAACCCCATTTGACCCCTGTGGGGAAACCGCCGCCCCCGCGGCCGCGAAGTCCGGATTTTTTGACCTCGTCGATAACGGCCTGGGGCGTCATCGACAAAGCCTTTGCCAGCCCGTTGTAACCGTCCCTGACGATGTATTCCTCTATATTGTCCGGATCTATGTAGCCGCAGTTGTGAAGCGTGATGCGCTGCTGCATCCCGTAAAACGGAATGTCTTTGTAGTTGGGCACTCCCTTGCCGTCGTCCCCTTTGTACATGAGGGACTCCACGCGGCGTCCTTTTACCAGATGCTCCTCAACGAGATTCGGCACGTGGTCGGGCTCCACCAGGCAGTAAAACGTCCCCTCGGGGTAGATGACCACTATGGGGCCCACCTCGCACATTCCGTGACAGCCTGTCGGGATAACCAGAACTTCATCCGAAAGGTTATGCCTTTCGATTTCGGTTCTGAGTTTCTCGACCACCGTCACCCCCTGGTTGGACACACAGCCGGTTCCGTTGCATACCAGCACGTGCGAACGATAAATCGGCATTGACTAACCCCCTTCGTGAAATAAAAGCCGCGGCGCAGCGCGGTCTTTTTTAGGAGAATTGAGCCAGAATGGCGCTCACTCCATCGGGCGTGGCCCGGCCAAAAGTCTTGCTGCCTATGACCAAAGCCGGTGCGAGTCCGCACGCCCCGATACAGGCCACCGGCTCCAGGGAAAACTTGAGGTCTTCCGTGGTTCCGTTTTCGGGACAGCCCGTCTGCTCCTTGATGGCGTCCAGTATCTTCAGGCTGCCTCGCACGTGGCACGCGGTGCCCCGGCACACCCTGATGATATGGCGTCCTCTGGGCGTCAGGTGGAACTGGGCGTAGAACGTGGCGACGCTGTAAATTTCCGACATGGGAATTTTCAACTCGTCGGACACGATCCTGACAGCCGGTTCCGCGACGTACCCCATCGCTTCCTGAAGTCCCTGGAGTATCGGAATCAGGCCGCCTTTACGGCCTCTCCACGGAGCGATAACCTCAAAAACTTTTTTCTTAATTTCTTCGGCGGACAAGCTCATAACACACCTCCTCAAAAATACAAGCATACTTTGTTTAGTATATCACCTCAGGCAACGGACGCGTTGATAGCACGTTATATGGAATATGTAGATATGGGGTTTACGCTACAATAGCGTATAGAAAGTTTAAGGGTTGACGACCCAAGAGAACGAAAGGTGGTAGTGAAAATGACTGCAGCGGTCATCGAAGAAAATCAGGTCAGCGATGAAGCGAAAAAATCAACGCGCAGGGGAAGGCCATCGCGCCCACAGCGGCGCTATGGCATTGAAGTGGACAAGATAGAAGACGTCGGGGTCACTGTCATGTGGGACGGTATACATCCCCGTAAGAGCTTGACTATGGAAGAATATCAAAGCCTGCCGCAGGAATACAGGGATAAGATAAAGGCCGAAACAAGGGCTTTTTTCGATAACAGTGATATTACCTTCCCGGCGGCAATCAAAGAAGCGGTGAGAAACCAACTTGCGAGGGGGATTCCTATTGCTTATGGGGACGAAGATGGCAACCTGCTGAGGCGCTATCCTGATGGAAGGATTTTTTCAGTGTATATGGACAAAGAAACTTACGAAACAACTGAAACCTTCCTCCGCATGGCCACCCCGGAAGACAACTACTGGGACAGATGACTAACAACGGTGAGAAACCTAAAATGTATATTCTTGCCGGGCCTAACGGCTCCGGCAAGACTTCCGTTCTGTTAAAAACAATACCGGAAGATGTCACTATCCTAAACGCTGATGAAATTGCAAGAGAAATAGCAAAAGGGATGGGTATTCCCGACGATGAAATACAAGCTGCGGTTAATAAGAACGAAGTTCTTAAATTAGCAGGAATGAGAGAATTGACGGCCCGTATGCGGGAGTGTATTGAGCGGAAAGAATCTTTTGCCCCTGAAACAACTTTAGATGCAAAAAGCTACGAAAAATACATAAAAAATGCAAAATCAAATGGGTTTGAAGTGGAATTACTGTACGTAGGAACAAAACACCATCAAATCAATATTGACCGTGTTACATATAGAGCAACGCAAGGCGGACATAACATTGAGTCAACAACGGTAAAAAAACGTTACTACGGAAGCCTTGAACGTTTACCCCTCTACATTGAATTGGTTGACAGAGCAAAAATACATGATAACACAGAAGAACCTCGTCGTGTTATTTCCATAGACCACGGCAAAATCATCGAAAAAAATGAGCCGATTCCTGATTGGATTAACAAATATGTAATTGAAAAATTAGTTACCCCTACAATAATATTCCACAGAAGGAGGTAAACCGACGTGCCTGTTATCAACATGACGCCGCACGCTGTGAACGTTTACGACGCGGACGACAATAACGTCCTTATCTATCCCAGGGGAGAAAGTTTGATTCGCCTTGCCGAGCAGACTACCGCTCTTGGGGCGCTGGAGGACGGCACGCCCCTGACGCACACCGATTTTGGCGAGGCGGTAGGTCTGCCGGAGTTCAAAGAAGGGATGTACTACATTGTCTCTCCGATTGTGAAACTGGCATTGCCGGATCGCGCCGACCTGCTTGTTCCGGCTGGGCTGGTCCGGGACGCCGAAGGCAGGATAATCGGCTGCCGCAGCTTGGGAATGTAACGCTGTATTATTTGTAACCGTTCAAGCCTCTAACAGTATTCAATCGAGTCCGAAGATGGTAAACATCCTTTGTGCAGCGTAGCTACTATTGTAATTATACACTTGGCAGCCCCCCAAGCAAACCGGGGAGCCTGCAGGCTCCCCGGCTGTGAAAATTATTCGATCCGGCGGACATTATTCGTAATGATTACGCAGTCCAACAAGCTCAATGACGTCATCGGCCATATGGTAGATGATTCTGTTTTTATCATCGATACGCCGGCTCCAAAAGCCGGAATACTTACCTTTCAATGGCTCAGGCTTGCCTATGCCCTCGTACCCATTGCGCTTAATGTCATTTATGAGGGCGTTGATCCGTCGCAGGGTCTTTTTATCCTGCGCCTGCCAATAGTTATAGTCTTCCCAAGCGTCATCAGTGAACGTGACCTTACTCATCGACCATTCTTTCAAGCTCTTCGATGGTTTTTACAACAACCCTGCCTTGATTTAACTGTTCTATCGAGTGATCTAACCGTCGAAGGTTCGCAGGGTTATAAAACCCATCGTCATCATCGTCCAACGGCGCTTCGCGGGAGCGTCGCAGGCTTCTGATAAAGTCAAGCATAGCTGT
>WRKN01000043.1 GCA_009778055.1 Synergistaceae bacterium | reverse complement strand
AAAGTCAAATTCCGGGCCGAAGTGATTCAGCATCAGCCTTTTCGAGTTTTCTACGGTAGTGCCGATATGACTCCTGAGCAATTCGTCCGGTATCTCAAAACCATGAAGTTTTCCCGCCGCTTTCCAAGACACGGCGTTCAGCTCCTCCGTGTCGAACATCAGCCCATCCATGTCAAACATTATCGCTTTGATCAACTTTTTCACTCCTGATTCTTCAAGTTATAGTTATCTTTCCGTTCCTATTATAATATCAATATAATACCAATTCGAACTCCCCCGCGTGATAAAATTATGAAACAGAAAGGGGGGAGTTCCATGATATGGGTTGTTGGCGACATTCACGGTATGTACGACCCTTTACAAAGGCTTTTGAAAGGAATCAGGATGGAGGAATTTTACGGCGAACCGGTGGAAAAGATCATTTTTATCGGAGATTATATGGATCACGGCCCTTCCTCGAAAGAAGTCTTTGACTGCCTTCTGAATCTCGATTACGACGCGGTGTTCCTGGCTGGCAATCACGAGGACATGGCCATCCGTTTTATGAATCAGGACCCCCATTACCTTTTCAAATACGGCAACCAGTGGTTCGGAAACGGCGGAGTGGACACTTACGAATCCATATTTGCCCACAGGCAATATGCCCCCATGCTCTCGAAAATTCAAAAGTGCAGGAGGGAACCGTTTGGAGAAAGATGCAAAACCTACGCCGGGCTGGAACTGCCTGAAAAATACGAGCGCTTTATCCGGGGAGTCAAATATACTCATCGGGAAGAAATAGGTGGCGTGGGGTTTTCGTTTTTTCACGGCCTTCCAAGATGGGATATGACGCTTGAGGAACAAAGAGTCGAAACTCACGACGAGTTCAACGCTTTGCTCGATAAAGAAGGCAGGTTTTACCCCCTGTACACTCCGGCCTCAGCCCAAATAGATGGAAAAGCCTCTCTTTGGAATGACTACGTCAGTATAGACGGCAGCTTCATATGGGGACGGGGCTATAACTACCGTTCGGGATATGGCGGAGACGTTGTCGTGCACGGGCACACCCAGACCTGCTATTACGAAAAATATTTCCTGCAGGGATACTACCGCAAAGAAAACCTTGTCGAGGATTACGCTCATCAGTTCGAAGAATATTCCCCCGAGGCCTGCCTGCCGTTTTTGTTTTCTCTGGGTAAAGGCGCCGGCTATGCGTACAGATACACGCGCGAGGAAATCGAGCGCCCAAGCATACGCTCCAAAGACGTCGTTCCTTTTCGCTGCGGCGAAGACGGCGCGATAGAGGCCGTAAACATTGACACCGGCGCCGTATTTGGCGGCGCGCTGACCGCCATAGGACTTTCGGACGAGCTGCTGACCAACGGAGAAATTTTCGTGCTTACGGTTTTGACCAGCGGAGGCCAGCGCGGCGTTAAGCAGCCTATCCAGCGCCATATTCGCGCAGATTTCCAAAAAAACCGCCGGCAGAGCCGGCGGTGCGGAGAAGTTTGAAACAACGGGGACTTGAATTACTAAATTACTATTACCAACTTACTCGTCGCCGATAGAAGCGTCCTGCAAGGCGCTGAAGCCTTCCTCGCCCGTACGAATCTTGATGACGTTTTCAACATCGTAGACGAATATCTTGCCGTCGCCGATATTGCCCGTATAAAGTGTTTTTCTGACCGCCTCAACCAACGCCGAGACAGGGATTTTACTGATAACGACGTCAATTTGAACTTTGGGTATCAGCGGAGACTCTAGCGGCACTCCGCGGTATGTGTGCGTATGTCCGCGCTGCACGCCGTAACCCATCACATTTGTGACGGTTATACCCGTGATACCGATTTGGTCAAAGACTTCTCTGAGCGCCTCAAACTTGTTTTGTTTGGTTACAATCGTAACCTTTGTCATTTTTGTTCCGGTTGATACGTCCGTAACCTGAACGGCAGCTTCGGGAGCAACCGGAGCCATGCCCTTGGATTTGCCGTTAAGCGCCTGTAAATCGGGGGGAATCACAGGCATGAAATCGGCGTAGCTGCTTTGCAAACCGTGTTCCGCCGTATCCAGACCCATAATTTCGTCCTCGGCGGACGCGCGCAGGCCATTGAATTTCTTTATCAGGAAAAACGTGGCGCACATCGTTACGACAGTCCACGCGGTAATCGCCAGCACGCCGACAGACTGAACGATCAACTGCTCTGCGCCGCCGCCGTAAAACAGCCCCGACGCTTCTGAAATAACGTCGCCTCCCGACGTTATCGGCTTGGCGAACAAGCCGACCGCCAGCGTACCCCATATGCCGTTGACGCCGTGAACCGCCACCGCGCCCACGGGGTCGTCAACATGGAGTTCGAGGTCGATAAACTCAACCGCAAGGACTACCAGAATACCGGCGACAAGCCCGATAACAAGCGCCCCCAAAGCGTCCACGCTCGCGCATCCCGCCGTAATGGCGACCAAACCCGCCAATGACCCGTTAAGGGTCATGGATACGTCGGGCTTGCCGTTTTTCATCCATGTAAAAGTCATTGTCGCTACCGTAGCCGCCGCCGCCGCTGCGGTCGTAGTCAGGAATATGGAGCCAAGCTGCGAAATATTTTCCGCCGCCGCGCCGTTGAAGCCGTACCAGCCGAACCACAGGATAAATACTCCCAACGCGCCAAGCGCCAGCGAGTGGCCGGGAATAGCGTGGGATTTTTTCTTGCCTGTCTTTTTGTCGATGGAGTATTTACCGAGACGCGGACCGAGGAACGCGGCGCCGATGAAAGCTGAAATACCGCCCATCATGTGTATAACCGAAGAACCGGCGAAGTCTATGTATCCGTTTTTTCCCAAATTGTACAGCCAGCCGCTTTCATTCCACGTCCAGCCGGCCTGAATCGGGTATGCCGCCGTCGTCATGACAACGCTGTAGATGATGTAAGCACTGAACTTGGTACGCTCCGCCATAGCCCCGGATACAATCGTGGCCGCCGTGGCACAGAACACCAACTGAAAGACGAAATCCGAGTAGTCGAAATTCTCGTAACCGTTAAAGATACCCATGTCCGGGATACCGATCAGCCCGAACGCGTAATTGCTGCTCATCATGAGACTAAAACCAATCAGGACAAAGCAAATCGAACCCATACAAAAGTCCATCAGATTTTTCATGATGATGTTCGCGGCGTTTTTCGCGCGGGTGAAGCCCGACTCCACCATCGCGAACCCGCACTGCATAAAGAACACCATAGCCGCTCCTGCCAAAAACCATATGGAAAAATCCATTTTTGTTCCGCCTTTCTTTTTTACATTTACACATAAAAGCGTGCGTTTCCCCGCCGATTTCGGCGGAAAAGCGCACGCCATTGTGCATTTGCGTTTCGGTTCTCCGGAAAACCAAAACAAAAAGGCGCTAGGGACGAAAGCCCACAGCGCCTTTGCTAATTAAAGTATAGCAAAACTGATTTTCCTGTCAAGTATTTTTTGCCTGGTTCCTTGCAATCCCTGCCTTTACATCCCTCTCGTCCCCAGATAGGCGGCTTTTATTTCGGGGTCGTGCAGCAGGTCTTTCGAGGGGCCCTCTTTTAACAGACGGCCGGTTTGCAGGACGTAGGCGCGGTGGGACAGTAAAAGCGCCTGCCTGGCGTTTTGCTCCACGATAAGTATGCTCACTCCGTCTTCGTTGATGCGGCGAAGCTCGTGGAAGATGTCTTTGATTATGATAGGGGCCAGCCCCAGCGACGGCTCGTCCAGCAGCAGCACCCTCGGCCTGGCCATCAGGGCGCGGCCTATGGCCAGCATCTGCTGCTCGCCGCCGGACAGGGTTCCGGCGTACTGATTGACGCGCTCCTTCAACCTGGGGAAGAGGGTAAAAACCCATTCCATGTCTTTGCTGACGCTGCCCTTCCCGGCGCGGGGAAACGCCCCTATCTGCAAATTTTCCATGACCGTCAGAGGCGCGAAGACCTTGCGTCCCTCCGGAACCAGCGACAGGCCGCCGCTCACGACCTGGAAACTTTTGGATGACATTTTTTTGCCGTCGAGAAACACGTCTCCCCGGTCGCGCTTTACCATGCCCATGACGGCGTTCATAAACGTTGATTTCCCCGCCCCGTTCGCGCCTATGACCGCGACGATCTCCCTCTCGCGCAGCGACAGCGAGAAACCCTGAAGCGCCTTGATGGCGCCGTAGCTGACGTAAAAATCCCTGGCCTCCAGCAGCACGCTCATGCGCCCTCCTCCTCATCCTCGCCCAGGTACGCGCTCAGGACCTCGGGGTTGTTCTGTATTTCGTCGGGCGTTCCTTCGGCTATCTTCGCTCCGAAGTTCATGCAGACGATGTGCGGGCATATCTCCATTATCACGTCCATGTGGTGTTCTATTATAAGCGTCGTCAGCTTGAATTCCCGGTGTATTTTCTGAATCAGGCCGTTGAGCGCCAGGACCTCCTCGGGATTCATGCCGGCCGCCGGTTCGTCCAGCAGCAGCAGCTTGGGGTCGAGCGCCAGGGCGCGGGCAATTTCCAGCCGCCTCTGCATACCATAGGGCAGAGTTCCGGCCGCTTGCCCGGCTCGATCCGCCAAACCTACCCAATCCAAAAGTTCCATGCTCTTGGCGTGAATCCGTTTTTCCGCGCCGGCCCACCGCCCGGCGTGCAGCAGGGCTTCGAAAAAGCTGTAGTGGTACAAGGGGTCAGGGCGGTAGCCGGGCGCGAGATGTCCTCGCAGATTCTCGCTGAAGGAGTAGCGATAGCGGTTCTGCGTCGCGGTCATTACGTTTTCCAGCACCGAGGAACGCCCGAAAAGCCGCAGGTTCTGGAACGTGCGGGCAATGCCCAGCCGGTTGATCTGGTAGGCTTTGAGCAGCGTTATGTCCTGATCGCGGAACCATACGGAGCCGAAGGTGGGCTCGTAGACCCCCGATATCAAGTTGAACACGGTGGTTTTCCCCGCGCCGTTGGGGCCTATTATCCCCACCATTCCATAATCTTCGACTGTGAAGCTCATGTCCCGCACGGCCTGAACGCCGCCGAAGAACATGTTCACGGTATCCAGTTCGAGAAGAATACGCGAGTGCATCATTCCTTCCCCTTTCCGCCGCGCGCGCCCGACATGCCGGGTATGAAAGACCATATCTCCCGGTTGCCCAGCAGCCCTTCGGGGCGCAGTACCATGACAGTGACGAGGAGCAGCCCGTAAATCAACATCCTGTACTGCGATATGTCACGGAAATATTCCATCATCCACGTTATGACGCCGGCCCCGAGCAGCGTGCCGCTCATGGAGCCCAGGCCGCCGAAGACTACGACCGCCGTCATCTCGGTGGATTTCATCATGTCGAACATGGACGGCTGAATGAAGCTCATGTATCCTCCAAGCAGCGCCCCCGCCACGCCGCAGTAAAACGCGGAAATCACAAGCGCCTTCATGCGGGAGCTTGGAGTGTTGAAACCCATCAGCGACGCCGCGACGCGGTCGTCCCGCGACGCCCTCAATTCTCTCCCAAGCCGCCCGTTTATCAGGTTGAACATAAGTATGGCCAGCACCGTAAAAAATAAGACCGCCACCGTGCGGCTGGTGTAGTGCGGAATGCCCGGAAAACCGCGCGCCCCCCGCGTAAATGACTGCCAGTTTTCGAGGATCAGGCGTATTGCTTCCCCCAACCCTATGGAGGCTATGGCGTAGTAGTCGCCGGTCAGGCGCAGCGTGGGCATTCCGATGAGCCACGCCACGACCACCGCTATGAGCCCGCCTGCCACGATAGCGGGAAACCATTGGAAACCGTGCCGCACGGTCAGGATTGCCGCGGTGTACGCGCCCAGCCCCATATAGGCCGCGTGACCCAGCGTGAATATGCCGGTGAAGCCGGTTAAAAGCGAAACTCCCATCGCGGCAATGCTGTTAATGCAGAGAAGGACGACAATCCCTTCCTGATATCCGGAAAGGCGCCAACGGGCCAGAGTAAGGCCGAGTATTACAAGGAAGGCGTTGGTCAGAAGGCTTTTTTTCATGCTTTTGCCGCCCCTTTCTATATTTTGTCGCTTATCTGTTTGCCGAAGAAGCCCGCCGGTTTGACCAGCAGCATGATCACCAGGAGCGAATAGACCACAAGGTCGCGCATCTGGCTGCTGATGAACCCGGCGGTGAGCATCTCGGCCAGCCCCAGGATAAGGCTGCCCACCACGGCGCCCGGCAGGCTGCCGAGACCTCCGATGACGGCGGCTACGAACGCTTTGATCGTGATGGCCCCCAACTGGGGATAAAGCGTGTAGCGTATGGAAAGGAATATACCGCCTACCGCCGCGAGAAGGCCGGCGACAAAAAAGACTATGCCGATCAAACGCGCCGTGTTCACGCCCATCAGCCCCGCGGTGCGCAAATCACACGCCGCGGCGCGGATGGCAAGCCCCCAGCGCGTCCGCTTCAGGAAAATCTGCAAGGCGGCCAGAAACAGCACGGCTGCCACAAACGACAAAATGTCGAGGGCGCTCGCCGTTACGCCGCGCCCCAAATTGAAAATGACGGACGGGAAGATGTCCTGAGGCAGGGCGCGAAAACGCCCTCCCACGAGAATGACGAAAGCGTTCTCGATGGCTATGCTGACGCCCATCGAGGCTATCAGGAGGTAGAGCGTCACGGAGGTGCGCTCGCGAATCGGCTTGTACGCCAGCCGCTCGGTCAGTACGGCTACCACGCCCGCGCCGACGAGCGCGAACGCGCCGGCCACCCAGATACTCCTGATGGCGGGAACGGAAAGCGAAAATATGCCGACTTCAAATCCGGTGATCACGCCGTAACATATATAACCGCCCACGACCAGAAATCCGCCGTGCGCGAAATTGGAAAACGAGAGAATGGAGTATACCAGAGAATACCCCACCGCAATCAACGCGTAGACCGAGCCCAGGGAAAGGCCGTTTACCACTTGCTGGAGAAACGTAGATAATTGCGCGTCCACGAACAACATCGCTCCTTTGCTGAAATAGACACATTATACGATAAAAAAACGGCGGATTCTTGTCCGCCGTTTTTTTATCGAGAACTGATTCCTTGCGTATGAAAATTTTACTCCGGTCTTATCCTCTTATACAGGAGGGCTTTTTGCTGCTCCGGGTCGCATTTCAGCATGACCCCGTCCTTGTCCTTCGGATTGTGGAACTCGTCCATCGTCAGCACGGCGTGCAGCAACTGCAGGCCCTCCGTGGCCGCGAGGGCGTCTCGGATTTTAACCGGATCCGGCTCTCCCGCGCGCTCGATCGCGTCTTTCAGCCAGAAGAAAGCGTCGTAAGCCATGATGGCGTTCATGAATTCCTTGCACTCCGTGCCGGTCACTTCCTCATATTTGTCGAAGAACGGCATCAGTATGGGGTCGTAGCGGTCCACGTGACTGACCCAGTAGGTGTTGCCAAGCGAGCTGCCGGCGACTTCCCACATGAAATCGCCGTAACCGTCGCCGCCGACGACGGGCATGTCGAGGCCCAGGTCTTCGCGCGCCTGCTTGACCGCCAGGGGAAGGGCCCTTCCCATGAACGGGAAGATCAGAACGTCAGCGCCGCTGTTTCTGATGTTGGTTAACTGCGAACGGAAGTCCACGTCCTGGTCGCCGCGGAAGCCCTCGTCCGCGACTATCTCGCCGCCGTACTCCTTGAAGCTCGACACGAAGAACTCCCGCTGCCCCTGGGAGTAGTCGCTCGTTACGTCGTAAAGGATCGCCGCTTTTTTAAGGCCGAGCTCACTAGCGGCAAAGTAGGCTATCATGCGGCCCTGGTAGGGATCCAGGAAGCAGATGCGGAAGTTGAAGGGGCGCACGTTGCCGTTCTCGTCCTGTGTGACGAGCGGGTTGGTCGGAAGCGTGCCGATATGGGGAACCCGTGCCCTGTTGAAAACGGGGGCGGCCGCTATGTGAAGCCCGCTTCCGCTGGGGCCGATGACCGCGACTACCTTGTCGTGCTCCACCAGACGTCGCGCCGCGTTTACCATGTCCTCCTGGCGGGTGCGGCAGTCGTACCTGATAAGTTCGATTTGCCTGCCAAGGATTCCGCCGGCGGCGTTTATCTCCTGGACGGCTATCAGCGCCGCCTCGCGCTCCGCTATTCCGTATGCCGCGAAGTCGCCCGTCTCGGTCACTATCTGACCTATCTTAATCGTTTCCGCCGCAAACGCCGGCGCGGCAAATAAAATTGAAACAGCCGCCAACAATAAAACAAATTTTCTCACCATCTTACAAACCCTCCTATAAAATTGTGATGAAGTTATTCTACCCTAAATTTGACGCGTTAATCCAGTTTTTTTGCTTAGAGCGGGCTACCGCCTAATAGGTAACCCTTGGATACCTTATTTTATTTCCCGCCTGTTAACATTTTCTGTCGAAAGCGCGCTGTTATTTTTTCTTGAACGCGGGGGAGAGGCCGTGATTAACCTCGAACAGAGCCGATACCTGGAGATACCGTCAGGCAAGGACAAGGCTTTTGTCGTCAGGAGCGGAAGTGTGGAGGTTTACGCCTGCACGCCGAAAGGATTGGAGGATTACCACAAATTATTCCTCGCGCAGCTCGGAGAGGGGGAATGTTTTTTCTCTCCGGTGGAGGTGCTGTCGCCCCTCGAGTTTCAAATTTTTGCGCGCGAGGACTGCGAGATAGACGACGCGGACGTTGAGAAACTGGCCGGTCATGAGCTGGCGGCGCTGGCAACGGAGTGGTTTCACGCGCTCACGGATCTTCAGTTGATTAGGTATCTGATAGGCCTGGGAGACGAATCCACTTTGCTGAAGTGGGAGTCGAAAACGATTTTCGTTCCGGACGAAGACGTTATGGACGTTTTCTCGTACAACCAGGAAATATTGTCCATGATGATTGAATCCACTTTCAAAAAGGCCTGGCAAAACGTGGACGTCAAAACGGAGATGCGCGGCAGGCACAGAGAGAGGGTACTTGAGGCCGCGATGCGAAATCTCCTGCGCACGGAGCATGATTTTGCCGTCGTGGAAGAATCCCCAGGCGGCATGGATGATCCCGTCCGGTTCGCGGTTTGCGCCGCCGCGAAATTTCTTGGTATGGACGCCTCAAATATATCCTTACCGGCGGACGTGGCGGCAAGTATGGATACGGTCACGAAAATGAGGCGGCTCATAAAAAAGGCGAACATGCAGGTTCGCCTTGTATCGCCGCTCCCCAGGGACTGGCATAAAAACGACTATGGCACGTTTCTTGGGTTTCTTGACCGCCACGGAGAGGAAGAAATGGTCGCCTTGCTGCCGGACGGCAGCGGCAAGTACGTCTTGGTGGGTGAAAGCCATCCGTCCGGGATACCGGTCGACGATGAAACCGCCTCAAAAATAAAGGGCGACGCGTTCATGTGCTACGCGGGTTTTCCCCCAAAAAAACTGGGGCGGGGCGACATATTCAGGTTTATGCTTCGCCATACTGCTAAACATGACTGGACGATAATCTGGTTCGTGAGCTTCGTGGCGGGCTTGTTGCCCATACTGATGCCGCTCATAACCGAGAGCATATTCCGGGACATCATACCTATCAACGACCGCCAGGCTCTCGGCACCGTCACGCAAGTTATGCTGATCTCCGGCCTGACCTCGGCGATAGTGGGGTTTGTCAGGTCGATCTCCTTCCTTCGCATTAAAAGCCACGTGAGCGTTGCCTTCGAGTCCGCCCTGTGGTCGCGCCTCTTAAGCCTTCCCACGAGATTTTTCAGGGATTACGACGCGGGAAACCTGGTCGGCAGGATGCAGGGAGTGTCTGCGATAACGGAACTCCTGGGCGACCATGCCCTGTCAGCCGTGTTCAGTATGATTTTTTCCTTCTGGAGCCTGCTTCTGATGTTTTACTACAGCGTCAAACTCACGATGATATCTATAGCGGTGTGGGCGGTTTACCTTCTCGTCAACGTCTTTTTTTACAGGAACACCTTATTCGCCCAGCGCAGGATGACGGAGGCCTCCAACAAGGCGTCGGCCCGGATTCTCCAGATAATGAACGGGCTGACAAAGTTCAGGCTTCAGGGCGGGGAACCGTCCGCGTTTCATCTCTGGTCGCAGACGTTCGGCGAGCAGTGGAAGTGGAGCCTGAAGACGCGTTGGCACACGAACTATACGTCTTTCCTCAACGTGATGATGCCCGTCATTCTATCCATGATCCTGTTTTATTTCACGATTGACGTCGTGGAAGCCGGATTGAACGACGTCAGGCCCGCGATGGATCCGGTGAAATTCATGGGCTTCCATTCGGCGTTCGCCGGTTTCAACGCGGTTCTCGTGTCTTTTGTGCCCCTTGCGGCGACCGTGTTCTCCGTCATGCCCTTTATTGAAAACATCATGCCAATCCTGGAGGCGGAACCCGAGGTCACGGACGACAAAATCGACGCGGGCAAACTGTCGGGGGAAGTCGAGATAAAGGATTTGCACTTCGCCTATTCGCCGGACTCTCCAATGGTCTTGAAGGGAATATCTATCCGCTTCAAAGCCGGGGAGTCCGTGGCGATCGTCGGGCCGTCGGGCTGTGGAAAATCCACGCTTGTCCGCATCCTGCTGGGTTTCGAGAAGCCGACGCAGGGGGTGATCTTCTTTGACGGGCACGATTTTTCGACGCTGAACGCCGCGTCGGTTCGTTCGCAGATGGGGGTTGTCCTTCAAAACGGGCAGATCATGCCGGGGGATATTTTCAGCAACATAGTGGGCAGCGCGCCGCTCACTCAGGACGACGCGTGGGAGGCCGCGAGAATGGTCGGCCTCGAAAAAGACATCAGGAACATGCCGATGGAAATGAACACGGTGATCGGCGAAGGGGCCGGCAACATCTCCGGCGGGCAAAGGCAGAGGATACTGCTTGCGCGAAGCATTGTGAACAGGCCGAAAATAGTGATACTGGACGAGGCCACCAGCGCCCTTGACAATATCACCCAGGCCGTCGTGACCGAGAGCATAAAAAAAATGAAGGCCACGCGCATCGTTGTGGCGCACAGGCTTTCCACCATCAAGGACGCGGACAGGATATACGTTTTACAGGACGGTCGCGTGACCGAGGAAGGAAACTACGAAGAACTCATGAAAGCGGACGGGCTTTTCGCCAAACTGGCGAAAAGGCAGTTGGCGTGAAGCATAGCTAAATTCTCGGCTGAAAACATCACACCAAACGCCCCAATTGTTAGAAATGGGGCGTTCAAAGTGACGTATAAAACGCGACAAACGCCCTCCTAATCCGGCATAGCGCTCTTGTTTCGCTAACTGAGAAATTTGGTTGGTTTTTAACGAATTGTGTTATAATGCGGCTCGTTATTGATAATCGAACGCCCCATTTCTAACTTTTGGGGCGTTGGCTATTAGAAACCTTAGGAGCGCTGTGACTATGAAAGATTCAGTAGAGCTGACCATTCTGATGCCGTGCCTCAACGAATCCGAGACGCTGGAAGCATGTATTAACAAAGCTCTGGCCTTTTTGAAAAAACGCTCCGTCGCCGGAGAGGTGATTGTTGCGGACAACGGAAGCTCGGATGGTTCACAGGAGATAGCCCGCAAATCAGGGGCGCGCGTGGTTAACGTGCCTGAGCGCGGTTACGGAGCCGCGCTCAGGCACGGCTCCGAAGAGGCGCGTGGGAAATACGTCATTATGGGAGATGCCGACGACAGCTATGACTTCTCGGCTCTGGAGCTGTTTCTGGAGCGTTTGCGCGCCGGAGACGATCTCGTTATGGGGAACCGTTTCAAGGGGGGCATCGCAAAAGGAGCCATGCCCCCGCTTCACAGGTATCTTGGGAATCCTGTCCTTTCCTTTATTGGAAGGCTGTTTTTCAAAAGCCCTGTGAGAGATTTTCACTGCGGACTCAGAGGTTACAACGCCCAGAGAATACGTGAGCTGGATTTGAGGACGACAGGAATGGAGTATGCCAGTGAAATGGTGGTTCAGGCCACGTTACGCGGCTACAAGATATCCGAGGTGCCGACCACTCTTTCACCGGACGGCCGCTCGCGCCCTCCTCACCTGCGCAGTTGGCGCGACGGATGGCGGCATTTGAAATTTTTGCTGATGCACAGCCCGGATTGGCTGTTTTTTTATCCGGGAATCTTTTTTATCGCGGTTGGCTTATTCTTCTCCGTATCGCTGGGATTTGGCCCTGTTATGGCGTTCGGCGTAAGTTTTGACGTCAGCACGATGTTGTACAGCGTAGGCGCTGTTATCGTGGGGGTTAACCTGACGCTTTTTTCCGCGTATACGAAAATTTATGCAGCGCAATCCAGGTTTATACCTTCCGTTCCAAAACCTTTCAATTTTTTTAACACAGAAAAATGCGTAATACTGGGAATGATCCTCTCTATTCTGGGTATGTCACTTGTCGGTTTGTCGGTTTTTTTATGGAAAAGGGAATCTTTTGGAGAGCTGAACCCCGCGCGGTTCATGCGCTTGACCATCCCGGCGATGGGATGTCTGGTCGTCGGTGTGCAAATCATGTTCGCGGGATTTTTCCTCGACATACTTCGAATCGAAAAAAGGTAAGCAATTATAAAATGAAACCTATTGACCGCATGTTACAAAAATGGCGTATGTATAAGGCGCTACAGCATATTCCCGCCGGTTCGAGGTTACTTGATATCGGGTGTTTTGAAGGCGAATTTTTCATATACGCCGGCGGACGTTTGCGCGGCGGGTTGGGAATTGACCCAATATTGACTGATTCATCCAGCAAAACCCCTTGTGAAAACGTCACCTTGCTCAAGGGGTTTTTCCCAAAGGATATTCCTCCCGGAACAGAAAAATTTGATGTTATAGCGGCACTCGCTGTTTTAGAACATATACCCGGCGAAATATTGCAGGAATTTGTTGCGGCATGTCATACCTGGCTTAATTACAATGGACTGGTTATTTTGACGATACCGTCGCCTTTCGTGGACAATATTTTGGTTGTTTTATCAAAATTGCGCCTAATAGACGGAATGAGCCTTGAAGAGCATCATGGTCTTCCGGTGGAAGGCGTCTCCGAACTATTCAATAAAAATTCCTTCACATTGTTGAAATATTCTACATTTCAATTGGGACTAAACAACTTGTTTGTATTTCAGAAAAAAATAAGATGATGGAGGCGTAAGCCGTATGGAAACTGAAGCATTTAAAAACGGTTATACCGACCTGCGGAAAGGATGGCTGTTGCGCGCCGCTCTTTTTTTGTGTTCGCTAATTTTCGCGTATTGGGCGCTGGTATCCGTCACGCCTCTTTTCCCCGTGTTAAGGCTGAACGAACATTTGAAAGACGCGGCTCTTTTGCTGGAAAAGGAGGGCGAATATTGGATGCCTTTTGGGCAAATGCCAACTATGGACAATTACACCGACGCCATAACGCTCAACATAATCGGAACTTTGAACCCGCACGAACCGATCCGTTCCGCAATGCGTATGGATGTTTCTTATGCGCCCGACGACACGGAGCCTGGCCAACCCATACGGGATTTCAAGAATTTTGTCGAGGGCAAGGCGATGAAAACATGGAGCTACGCCAGATACTGGCACGGCGATGTCGTTTTTTTGCGTCCTATGCTGTCTGTTATGACATTTGCCGACGTAAGAAAACTTTCTTTTTTTGTTTTGATGATTCTTTTCTCGTCCGTAATGCTTTTGCTTGCCCGGAGAACCTACTGGATTGTGACGCTGGGTTTCGCGGTTTCAATGACGCTGGGAGGTTTTCCTTTACTGGCCTTTTGTATGGAGTATGTTGACTCGTTCGTAATCGCCATTTCAATCATGTGCGTGATACTCCGCTCGAACATTCGGGACGAAGAAAGCCTTGTATGGCTGTTTCTGCTGTCCGGTTCCCTGACTACCTTCATTGGTTTCGGCGGATTGACCGCTCCAATCGTCACATTTATGTTCCCGCTACTGTCCCTCGTGCTTCCCGACCTCGAGACACAGTCGTTCCGCTGGGACTGGCGCTACGTCAAAAGACTGCTTCTGTTTGGCATCGTCTGGTCGGCTGGCTATCTTCTGACATGGGGAGCTAAGTGGGTCTTAGCGGACGCGATCCTTGGAGGGGAGGACTCCGTCCTGCGCGACGCCATGAATTCTATTTTATTTCGCACGGGCAGCGCGGAAGGCATGAGACTCTTCGACAGGATGCTTGTCATAGTAAGGAATATATACGCCATTTTGCCTTTCTCCGTGATGAGCAGCGGCGAAGGAAAGGCCCCCGCCATTTACGCTATTATTCAGAGTGTGGCTGAAACGGAAGGATCGAGGCTCGACAAATTAGCGCTGACGATAAAAGAAGTTGCGCCTATTTTGCCGTCGTCAATATTCTTGGGGCTTGTGGTAACAGTGTTGGTTCTGGTGGTCTACCTAGTCGCGGTAGTCTCTCTCGCAATCGACGGCAAAAGACGCAGACCCATTGGAGCGCTTGGATATTTTTCCCTCGCGTTTTTGTTTTTGGTTCCTTACTTTTGGTATTTTGTCACCGCGAATAATGCCAATCACCACTATATTACGTTCCGCAATCAAATCCCATCCCTGTGGCTGTTCCTGATTTTGCCGCACAGCATGAAAAAGAAGGAAATTGATTAAGAATCGTCGCGATAAGCGCCCCTGCCGAGCAGGGGCGCTTTCCTTGGAGTGGGTGCGAGCCTCCTGCTTTTTTGCTAAAATATGAGCCGGGAGAGGCTAGGAAATCCACGAAATCCCGGGCTACCGCCCCCGGAAGGGGGGGAATTTCGTGATTGAGGAAATTAAAAAGCTCGTAGAAGCTGTAACAGAGCTTCTACGAGCAATCGCCGAACTT
>WRKN01000042.1 GCA_009778055.1 Synergistaceae bacterium | reverse complement strand
GGGTCGCCGGATAGGGACAGGGCCGAATACCCGCCCAGAAGGATTATTATGATGCCCATGACCACCACCGCGTCGGCGCGTTTCATCTCGTACTTCTCGATGGCGAATGACACGGCCGCCTCCAGAAGGGACATGGCCGAAGTGACGGCGGCGAAGAAGAGAAGCAGGAAGAACAGGAACGAGAACGTCATGCCCGCCGGCATTTTCGCGAACACCGCCGGCAGGGTTATGAAGCTCAACCCGACGCCCGCGTCCGGTTCAAACCCCATCGCGAACACCGCCGGGAAGATGGCAAAACCGGCCAGCAGCGCGATTAAGGTGTCAAGCCCGCACGCCCACGCGGCGGCTGATGGGATATTTTCGTCCCTGCTGAGGTAGCTTCCGTACGCCAGCATGGCTCCCAACCCCAGGGAAAGCGAGAAGAAAGCCTGACCCAGCGCGGCCAGGATTCCCTTGCCCGTCAGCTTGGTAAAATCCGGGTAAAGGTAGAACCTGATTCCGGCTTCGGCGCCGGGAAGGCTCAGGGAACGTACGATGAGGACGATGAGGATGATGAAAAGCGCGGGCATCATGATCTTGCAGGCCCGTTCTATGCCGCCTTTCACGCCGCCGGCCACCATCAGCATGACCAAACCCATGAAGATAACCTGGAAAAAGATCACCTCGTGTTTCTTGCTGATGAAGTGACCGAAAAATTCGCCTGATCCACCGCCCTCGGCCACATCCATAAGCCCTGCAAAACTCTCCACCATGTACTTGATGGTCCAGCCGCCGATGACGTTGTAATAGGAGAGCACAAGGAAGCCGCCGGTGATGATCGCCGTCCATCCTATCAGGTTCCAGACCGGGTGTCCGCCGACACCGCTGAAGGCCGCGTACGGGGCTTTCTGGGACGCGCGTCCAACTGAAATTTCACACATCATCACAGGGAAACCAATGAGAGCGATTATCGCGAGGTACACCACCACGAAAGCCGCTCCCCCGTTCTGTCCCACAAGATATGGAAAACGCCAGATGTTTCCCAACCCTATGGCCGAACCGGCGGCAGCCATGACGAAACCCCACCGGCTGCCCCACTGTTCTCTCTGCACACCGCTCTTTCCGTTCATTGCCGCAAAACCTCCTCCAAAAAATAGTGCGCATTGTTGCTACCTAAATGCCTTGTTGTATAGTACCATACAGAAAAGCATGAAAGATGGGGATGACTACGCGCTCGTAGTTGCACAGCCAGCGCAAAAGAAGGAGAGTAATGTAAAAGTGAGAAAAATCGGTTTTGTTGTTGTTTGTTTGTTCCTCTTCGCGCCTTTTTGGGCGGAAGGCGCGGAGTCCGCGCTCTACATGGTCACCGCGGACATCGCGGCGATAACGAAGACGCCGGGGCAGGTTTACGAGAGGGAAGGCAAAGTCATTCCTTACACGGAGAATTTGGTGTCGGCGGTGGTTTACGGCAGCGTTATAAAGGCCGTTCCGCTCGTGGATGGCGAATTCGCGGGACGCTGGGTTCGGACGGAGGTTACCGGCTGGGAGGGAGAGGTAACGGCAGGTTACGTTGACATGGCGGCGCTTGCTTCCATGCCGGAGACCGGGTTTTTCCCGGAACCCGAGCCATGCCGTTTTGCCGTCGATTCTCCCCCTCTTTTCCTCCTGCCCGGCTCGCTTCCCATTTTGGACTACACGCTTCCCGGCGACGAGCCTTATTACGTGCTGGCGGGAGAGGTCACGGACGGGCTTGGAACCTTCAAAGACGCGTCAGGACAGGACTGGACTCTTCTGCGCTTCGCCACTCGAAGTAGCTACGATTTCGGCTTCCGCCACGCCTGGACGCGTTCCGAGAACGTGACGCGTCTCTCGCGGTACGAGCCGGATCACACCAGGGTTGACCCCGCGTTGGTTCCGGCAGGCGTGCGCAATTTTGGGCGCGTCGAGGATAAATTCCGCGAATCGCTGCTGCGGAACGGCTTCGCGCTTGACGCCAGTCCTGTCATTCACGAGCGGCTTTCCCTGAACGACCTTGTGGAATCCTACCCGGGCAGCTATTTTGAGGGAAGACCGGTTTTCACTCCAAACTTCATTACGACCGATCTGTTCCTGCACGTGTTTCACATCGTATTCTCCAAAGGACTCAAAAAAATCGAGGAGGTCAACTTCGCCCCCGCGCTTGAAGACATGCTGAAAGAGGCCCTGGTCAAGCTGGACGGGCTTGAAGAAAAATCCTCCCCAAACGCAAAGCCCACGTTCAACCTCGCCCGCGATTTCCTGACCGTTCCGATGGCGCTGGCGCGGGCGCAGGTAAATTCCGAATCGGAGGCGGCGGCGTTAAAAATTTCGGAGCGCGCGCGGGAAGAAATCGAGCGTATATTGAAAGCGGATAATTTTGATATCTCCGGTATCACCGGCAAAATGGAGGACTATACCTTCTACAAGCCGCGCGGGCACTATACGGCTTCAGAGGCGCTTTCGCGCTATTTCCGCGCGATGGCGTACCTTGGGGGAACGTCCATTCCCCTGCAAGCCTTAGATCTGGAGCTGGAGCGGCTCAGGGAGAATACGGCCCTGACGGCGCTCCTGTGCCTTCTCTTCGAGGACGAAAGCCTCCGCCGGCGTTGGGACTCGCTTTACGAACCCATATCTTTCCTGATCGGGGCGGCGGACGACCCCGCTATCAACGATTACGCTCCGATAGTCAAAAAATTTCTGAACGGCAGCCCCGATAAACTGACCGACGCTGAAACCCTGGACGCAATGCGCGAACAGTTTATCGCCGCGGCGCCCGCGCCGAGAATCATCGACGCTCCGACAGGCATCTTGAGTCAGGAAGAGCGGGAGGAGAAGACAGCGGGGTTCCGGCTGTTGGGACGCCGCTTCGTGCTTGACGCGTGGGTGTTTGCGCGGCTGACGTCGCCGAACGTAGGAAGCGACTTCGCGCCGCGTAACCTGCCTAAGGCCGCGGACGTCATGACCGTGCTTGGCTCGGACGTCGCGGACGCCGCGCTGGAAGGAGACAGGCGGAACATTCCGAAATACGCCGAAGCTCTGGAGGAAGTCAAAAAAGCGGCGCGGTCTTTTCTGGGGGATTGGGACGGAACTTTTTACTCCGCCTGGCTGGGCACTCTGGGGGTTTACCTGACCGACAAGGACTCAAAACAATTTTTCTGGAACTCGCCCCTGTGGGAGAAGAAAAAGCTCTTGACGGCCTCGGCCTCGTGGGCGGAGCTGAAACATGACACGGTGCTGTACGCCAAGCAGAGTTACGCCGAGATGGGCGCCGGAAGCGAGTGGGAGGTCGAGCCTTTCCGCAACCCCGTTCCTCTCGGCTACGTTGAGCCTTCGCCCCGCACGTTCGGCGCGATTGCCGCCGCGCTGGAGCGTTTAGAGGAAATTATAGATAAATTCGGACTGAAGGACGACGAAGGCGGCTGGGATAACAGCGCCAGAATTGAGTCGCTTTTGGAGCTGGTGAGGCTTTTCGGCGGTATCGCGGAAAAAGCGGTGAGAGAGGAGGCGTTGAGCCAGGACGACTATATGGCTATCAGTCAAATAACCTCCTATCTGAACGTGAATCTGCTGGACGCCTATTTAGAGAATGAAGATGACTCCGACCAGCTCAGAATGGCCATTGTGGCCGACGTAGCGACGGACGCGCTGACGGGGCGCGCGCTGTACGCCGCGACGGGCACGCCGCGGCGGCTTTACGTTTTCGTCAACGACAAATGGGGCGGTCCCCGCGTGACAATCGGCTACACGTATTCGTCCTACGAATTTATTCGCCCTCTCTCGGAGGGGCGCATGACGGACGAGGAGTGGAGAGAGCTGGTTTATGACAAGGCGCGTCAGGACGAACTGAAAAAATTAGAGCCTGATTGGAGCAGGGATTTATTTGTACGTTAGGTTTTTCGGTATTGCGGTTTTTTCGTGCCTTTTGTGCCTCGCTCCGGCTTGGACGGATGTCAGGGCGTATGCTGCCCTGGCTCCTTTTGCGGGACAAGTAAGGCCGTGGCGTCAGGGAGCGGCGCTTGTCGGCGAGTCCGGGCCGGCCTCCCAAATACGGGCGGGGATCGCTCCGCACCACGGGCTGGCCTCGGAGACGATAGCGCGTTTTTACGACAACCTGCCGTCCGGCGTCGAACGCGTCATATTGATAGGTCCCGACCACTTCAGGGCGGGGCTTCGTTTCATAATGCTCTGCCCTCTTCCCTGGCGTACGGGTAATGGAGTGATTGGAACCGATGCCCGCGCCGTAGACGCCCTGTCGCAAATTGAGTCCGTCGGCGTCGAAAGCCTGCCGTTCCGCCTGGAGCACTCGATTGGGCTGCACATCGTATTCATAGACCGTTATTTTCCGAACGCGAGAGTTGTGGCTTTGATGGTCAACAACGCCGCGCTTCCTCGTGAGCTTTCGAGGCTTGTCCCGGTTCTGTCGGAATTGCTGGCTGAAAAAGGGACTCTTTTGATCCTGAGCATGGATTTCTCGCACGACAAAACGCCCGAAGAGGCGAAGCGCGAGGACGACAGAAGCATAGAAAGCATTTTGTCTTTCAAAACCGAGGCCCTTCAAGGCCTGGACATTGACGCCCCGTCCGCCGCGCTGCTTTTTCTGGAGGTTCTGGAAAACCTCGGCATAAAGGACGGACTTGTCCTCGAACGCACGAACTCGAGCGAAATTATCGGCCGCCCGGATTTGCTATGTACAAGTTACGCGACGATGCTGTTCCGGTAAGGGGCGCGCTGCGCGGCGGGCTTTTCAGCGGCCGGGCCGACTTGGGAAACGACCCGCCGGGCAGGGCTATTTTGAAGCTGGCCATACCCTCGGTAGGGCTTTTTGTTTTCAACGGACTCCTTCACCTCGTGGACACGATTTTCGTATCCTGGCTTGGGGAGGCTTCCACGGCCGCCATGTCGTTTACCGGGCCTGTAAACCTTTGCCTTTTCGCGCTGCTGGAATGTGTGGCCGGCGGCTCCGCCGCCTTGATGGGGCGCAGCCTGGGGCGCGGCGACTCGTGGGCGGCCCGGCACATTGCCCGCAACGCTCTGGCTCTGCTTTATTTGTTCTGCGTTTTGTCGCTGCCTTTGATTCTGCCCGGGGTGTCCAACGCGCTCTTTACCTCCATAGGAGCGGCGGACGCCGGAGGAAGCGAACTGCTGAGGCTTTGCTGGCTTTACAACATGTGGATGCCTATCATTCTGCCTTTCATGGGCTTCACGTATGTGGTGAACACCATATTCCGCGCTCAGGGGGACACCCTGACGCCTTTCAAGGCCATCGCCATGGCCAACGTCATCAACATCGCGCTGGATCCCATTTTCATTTTCTATTTCAACTGGGGTATTCCGGGGGCGGCCATCGCCACCTGGGTGTCGCGCATAGTGTCGTCCGTATACCTCTTAAACCGCATGAACAAACACAGCTCCATCGTCATACATCCATCGCTTGCGCCTCGCGTCAGACTGACGATCTACTGGAAAAAAATCCTGTGGATAGGCGTGCCGGTGGGCTTGACCGTGGCCAGCATAGCTATGGGCATGGGCAGCGTCAACAAAATTTTGTCCAATTTCGGGCAGCGCGCCGTGTCCTCCTGGATGCTTGGACTGAGGGTGGAGGAACTGGCCTTCAACTTCGTGCTGGGCATATCGTCGGCCCTGGTTCCGTTTGTGGCTTACAACTACGGGAAACGTGATATGGAGCGGATGATAGCGGGCTTCAAGGCGGCGTATCTCATGGCTTTCATTCTGATGTGCTCAATGGGGGCGGTTATTTATTGTTACCCCGAACTTTTCCTCGGCCTGTTCGGTCCCATGCCCGAGGTCAAGAGCATGGCGGCTAGCGCAATCCGGGCCTCCGTTCCCGCGTATCCGTTCGCCATATTCGTGTCGCTGGCGTGCGGATTTTTCACCGGAACCGGCTACTCGTTTTTCGGTATGTTGACGCAGTTCCTGCGCAGCATAGTCTTCCGCGTCGCGGCGGCTTGGCTGTTCGCCGTTTACTTCGGCTTTCCTCACTTCTGGTGGTTCCAGTCCTTGGCGGCCTTTTGCGGAGGCATTGCCGGCCTGTTGTTTTTCACGCTCGTGACCCGCAGAATAAGACGCTCTTTCGAGCAGGAGGCGTCCGGCTTATGAAAAACTGTGTTATCCTAGTCTCGTAAACAAGAGTGACTTAAGAAGGAGTGTTATCAGGTTATGGAAAAAGAATTTTCCGTGCAAATAGGCGACAAGCCGATGGTGTTCCGAACGGGTAAACTGGCTAAACAGGCTAACGGAGCCGTCATGGCGTCACAGGGTGACATGTGCGTGCTTACCACCGCCTGTATTTCCGACACGGCCCGGACAGGGATAGATTTCTTTCCTTTGTTGGTGGACTTCGAGGAGCGCTACTATTCCGCCGGTAAAATCCCCGGCGGCTTCATCAAGCGCGAAGGACGCCCGACCGAGTCCGCCATCCTGAGTTCACGCGTAATCGACCGGTCTATCCGCTCGCTTTTCGACCATTCGATGCGAAACGACGTCCACGTTGTCGCCACAGTAATGTCGGTAGACCAGGTATACCCCCCCAGCGTACTTGCCATAAACGGGGCCTCGGCGGCGCTGTCAATCTCCGGCATACCGTGGGGCGGCCCTGTGGGGGCCGTGCGCGTCGGGCTAATCGACGGCAGGCTGGCAGTCAACCCCACTGAGGAGCAGATGCTGTCGTCGAAACTCGACCTGCTGGTGGCCGGGCACGACGACGGCGTTACAATGGTGGAGTCCGGCGCCGAGGAGGTGTCGGAGGAACTTCTGGTTGACGCTCTGGAACTTGCCCAAGGCGAGATAAAAAAGCTCATAGCCCTGTTCCGCAGGATGAAAGAAGAAGCGGGGCAGCCGGAGATAGAAATTCCATCCCCCGCGACATTCCCCGAAATAGACGCCTGGATTAAGGATAACCTCGACGCGGAGGTGAACGCGGCGGTTCGCATACACGAAAAAAAACCGCGGTACGAAAAAATCGACCGCATAAAGAAACGCGCCAAAGAACATTTTGCAGAACTCTTCCCCAGCTCAGGGGATTACATCTTCGCCTTCGTGGAGGAGCGGGTCAAGGACATAATGCGTTCCATCATTGTGAACGAGGGAGTTCGCGTGGACGGACGCGGTATGGATCAACTGCGCGAAATAGGCTGCGAGCTGGGCGTGCTGCCGCGCGTTCATGGCTCGGCGCTCTTCACCCGGGGGGAGACTCAGGCTCTGGCCGTAACCACCCTTGGAATGATAGGTGAGGACGACCAGGTACTGGACGGCATAAAACTGGACGAACCCGCCAAACGGTTTATCCTGCACTATAACTTTCCCCCGTACTCCGTGGGCGAGGTGCGGGCGATGCGCGGCCCCGGCAGGCGCGAAATAGGGCATGGCGCGCTGGCGGAGCGGGCTCTGCGCTACGTCATCCCCGCCGAAAGCGATTTCCCGTATGTCATCCGCGTCGTGTCCGACATTCTGGAATCCAACGGCTCCAGCTCGCAGGCCAGCATATGCGGCGGCAGCCTGTCAATGATGAACGCCGGCGTGCCTCTGCGCAAACACGTGGCGGGGGTGGCCATGGGGCTCATTAAAGAGGGTGAAAAAGTCCGGGTGCTTACCGACATTCAAGGGCTGGAGGACCACTACGGCGACATGGACTTCAAGGTTGCCGGGACAAGGGACGGAGTTACTGCGCTGCAGATGGACAACAAAGCCGGAGGGATCACCCGCGAGATACTCAGCAGCGCCCTCGCGCAGGCGAAGGCGGCGCGGCTCGCAATACTCGATAAAATGGAAGCCGGGATATCCTCCCCAAGCGGACTGTCGGCCAACGCGCCGCGCGTGCTCCAAACCACAATAGACCCCGAAAAGATAAAAGACGTCATCGGACCCGGCGGTAAGGTAATTCGCGGCATAACCCAGAAAACCGGCGTCAAGATCAACGTCGAGGACTCGGGCGACGTAAGCATATCCGGCCCGACCCAGGAACAGGTAAACGAGGCCCTGACGATCATTCGCGGACTCACCAAAAACCTGGAGGCCGGAGAGGTTTATTTGGGAACCGTCACGCGCCTTATGGCGTTCGGCGTCTTTGTGGAATGTCTCCCCGGCAAGGAGGGGCTTCTTCATCTGAGCGAGGTGAGCACGCACCGCATACCCAAATCCGAGGACGTTTTCAAGCCTGGCGACAAGGTGCTGATCATGGTCAAGGAGATCGACGACATGGGTCGGGTAAATCTGACGCGCCGGCGTTTGATTTTGGACGAGGCGAAGGTGTCGGAAATGGGTTTTGCCCACTGTATGCCGGACGAGCGGGAGCGGGAGAATCTGATTGAAAGCGTGGCCGACAACGCGCCGCCGCGAATGGATCGCGACCGGGGCCCCCAGCCCCGCGACCGAGGCGGAGACAGAGGCGGGCGCGACCATCGTTCCTACGGCGGAGGAAGACCGCCCAGAAGAGATTAATTGATCTTTCTTACATGACATGTCCGGCGTATCGGTATCTATAACAAGAGATGAACGCGCCCGCGCGTTTCCGCTGCCTGCTTACGCCACTCCGGCGTCGGCGGGCGTAGACCTTCGCGCCGTGGAAAAACACGTTTTGCAGCCCGGGGAAAGGGCTCTCGTTCCCACAGGAATACGTATAGCCCTTCCCGTCGGGTACGAAGCCCAGGTAAGGCCCCGGAGCGGCTTGGCCCTGAAGCACGGAATCATATTGCCGAACAGCCCCGGCACGATAGACGCCGACTATCGCGGGGAGGTTCAGGTGATAATGCAGAATTTGGGAGACGCTCCTTTCGTGATAGAACCCGGCGACCGCATCGCCCAGATGGTGGTGGCGCCCGTCAGCCGGCTGGACTGGATAGAGGCCGACGTTCTCGAAGAGACAGAACGCGGTTCAGGCGGCTTCGGAAGCACCGGGAAATGATCGAAGAACTGCTTTACGCCCTGGACGAATGTTTCGGCGGCGAGGGCAAAGACGGCGGCATTTTTCTGGAGCCGGACGACCCGGGATTATTTTCCATTCTGGACGCCTTGAGCGCGGAAGAGGCTTCGAGACCAGCAGCGGGCATGTCCATAGCCAACCATGTCTATCACTTGAACTTCGCAATCGACGTATTCATAAAACGAGTTGACGGCTGCAAAAAAGGCGAAAATCTCCCCGATATTGATTGGGGCGCAAGCTGGCAGGAACGTTCATTGAACGAGTCCGAATGGGCTTACATGAAAAAAGAACTGGCGCGCCTCAAAGACGAAGCCGTCTCCAAGGCGCGCGATTACGATAAACACATACGACTTGTCACCGGGCTTTTGACTCATACCGTCTTTCACCTCGGGATCATTCGCGTAAAATACGACTGCCGGACATGTCGTTGAGGTATTTAAAAATTCCGGTCTTGGGGTCGACAACCAGGACGGTGTTGTCCTGTAAACCCTTTTTGAAAAATTCCACGGCTTTCATCTGCTCGTAGAGCGAGTAGGCGCTGCCCATAGCGTCAGATATGATGAGTTGAGCCTCCTTGTCTCCCTCGCCCCGCAGGGTCTGGCTCGTTTTGAGGGCCGAGGCTATGATTTCCTGCGCCTTGCGGTCGGCCTCCGACGTTATGCGGTTGGCTTCCGCCCTGCCCGCCGAGAGGATTCCCTGAGCGATGCGCACCCGTTCGGACTTCATGTTTTCATAAATCGCCTGAAGGTTTTGTTCCGGCAGGGTGAAATTTTTTATGGCCGCCAGGATCACTTCGACTCCCATGTCCCTGGCCGTGGCCTTGATCCGTTCCATGGTCTGCTCGATTATTTCCTCGCGCTTGCCGCTCAATATGTCCTCGTAGGCGTAAAGACCGGCCACTACGCGCACGGCTCCGAAAACAACGTCGTCGATGCGGTGTCCAAGCCTTTCCTGCGTGCGTATTCTGGTGTGGAAAGCGGCAGGGTCGTTGATTTTATATATGATGAACGTGTCGAAAATAACGTTCCGTTTGTCGCCCAAAACCGTTTCCACCGGCGGGGATTCGTGTTCCTGAATCCACTTGGGGTAGGGGTAAACAACGTCCATGAAGGGAACTTTTGCGTGAATACCCGGCGTAGAGTGTACGCGGACGATCTCGCCGAAACGGACCACCACGGCGTGCTCATTGGTGGGCACGACGTAGAAAGCTCCGAAAAACACCGCCAGTCCCAGCAAAATCACCGGAACTGCGGCGTATTTAACATATCCGGCGTGTTTTATCATCTTGTCTCCCCTCCTTTCAAGTTTTGGAATATCGCATCGGGCGGCAGGGGCAGGACTTTAAGCGTTCCTCCGGCTTCGTCCAGGCCCTCTACAAACACCACTTTGAGCTTTTGCCATACGTCCGTCATGCCGTCGGCCCACATGTTGAGGCGCGTCAATTGCGGGTTGAGCTGATAGGCTTCCTGCAGCAGGTTCAAACGCGCCGCCTCGCCCTCGGCCTCGGAAATTCGTTTGAACTTGTAGGCCTCGCCCTCGTTGATCAGCACCGCCGCTCGCCCCTCCGCCTCCGGTACGACCTTGTTGGCGTGGGCTTCCGCCTGATAAATCATGTTTTTGACCTGCTCTTCGGCGGTGGTGACGCTGTTGTACTCCTCCCTGATCGAGTCGCTGACGTTAGTCTCCTGCAGCAGCACCTCGTCGATTTTTATGCCGACCCTCAGTTCGTTGAAGGTGGTCTGGAGGCTGTTTAAGGCGTTTTCCTGAATTTTCTGCTTCCCGATGGTCAGTCCCTCGTCGAACAGGGAAGCGGCGAAGATGCGGCGCATGGCCGCCATGCAAAGATCCCGCAGAATGGTTTCCTTCTCGGGCGGTATGCCGGGCAGGTTGTACCTATACTCCGACGGCGCGTTCGGCAGGTTGAACACGTAGTCCTCCGGCACGTTTATATGGAAATGGACGACCCACTCCACCTCTATGAGTTTGTTGTCCCTCGTGAGCATAAGTCTCTCCCCGGCGACCGGCACGGAGTTGCCGCGGTTGCCCGCGCCGCCGGCTCTGTTGAAGCGAAAGCCGAACTCGAGGCTTTGTTTCCGCTCGGTAGGAACCACGTATATTTTGTCGGCGTACGGAATTTTGAAGTGCAATCCCGGTTCAACGATGCCGCCGATTACGCCGAAGCGCAAAACGATCCCCTTGGAGTCCGACGGTATCGTGTAGGTGTTATTTATCAACGTCAAAAACGCCAGAGCCAAAAGTACCACCCACAAAATATGTTTCATCAGAAACCGCGCTATTTTCTCTTGTAATCCCGGCTCGTCGGGGTCAGGCATCAGGATGACTTTTGCCAAATCTGTTTCCTCCCTTCCAGTTCACTTCCTGTTTTTGTTCCTGTTCATGTTCCTGTTCAGTCTCCTCTTGTTTTTCCTCATTTGCGGCGAGTTCTTCTTTTATTTTTGTCAGTTTCATGGACGCCGTAAACATGGAGACGTACTCTATGGGCGTCAAGTTTGCGCGGCGGGCGAAGCACGAGCTTATCGCCCCGGCCATGTCCATATATTTTTTGTTGTCCGGCTGCGCCCCGGCCAGAGCGGCGTAAGCCATCATTGCCATTGCGTTGACGGACGGCACTGCGTCGTCCGTGGCGGATTTGCGCCTCAGGAAAATGTGCGGCTCGGAGGCGGACGAGAGGAAAAATCCGCCTACCGGCTCGTCCCAAAAATTTTCTTCCAGTTTCGCCGCGAGATTTTCCGCGTACCTGAGCCAGTCTTTTTTCTGTTTGTCCGCCGCCGCGGACTCGTAAAGCTCCATTACCCCCCACATAAGCGCCGCGTAGTCGCCCGGAAGCGCGGGGATGCCCGCTTCTTTGGCGCGGTAGCGGCGGCGCCACGCGCCCTTTGGGTCCACCAGCGCCTTTTGCAGGAACAAAGCGGCGCGCTCCGCCGATAAAATCCACTCTTTTTTTTCAAAAACCCGCCCCGCGTACGCGAGCGCGCCGATCATCAGGCCGTTCCAGTCCATAAGCACCTTATCGTCCACTTTGGGCTTGGGGCGTTTGCTTCTCGCCTCTAAAAGAACGCGGCGGCCGTTTTCCAGACGTTTGGACAAGTCCGGCGCGCGAAGTCCGTAACGCCTGGCGAGTTCCGTTACCGCGGCCGCTTCGTAGAGCACGTTATACCCCATTTGCCTGCCGGTCATTTCATGTGTGAAATTCCCGCCGGGCAGAATCGCGTATGCCGCGCAAAACACCCCGGCTTCCCCCTGCGGGAGAGCCATGCGTATTTCTTCCTCGGTCCACCGGTAAAACTTACCCTCGTCCGCGTCGAGAGACGCCCAGAAACACGCCTCCGGCGAAAGGAAATCGCGCAGGACGCAGCTTGCGATGTCTTCCGCGAATTTTTGGTAGAAGGCGTCCTGGTCGGCCTCGTAGGCGGCGGAGGCCACCCACAGGAGCATGGCCTGGTCGTACAGCATTTTTTCAAAGTGGGGCGTTATCCATCTTTCATCCGTGGCGTACCGGGCGTAGCCTCCGCCGAGGTGGTCGTGGATGCCGCCGGCCCACATTTTGCGCAGGGTGAGGGAAACCATGCCGAGGATTTCCTTTTTTTCAGCGGGGTTTGCGCGCGCGTACTCCAACAGAAAAAGGAGCCGGGGAGCGTACGGATACTTAGGGGCCGGGCCAAATCCCCCCCAGATTCCGTCGAACGCGTTTTTCAGGTCTTTCGCGGTCGTCTTGATATGGTAAGAGCCAATCTGTCCTCCGGGAGTGTAAACCGACCTGGCTGTAAGGGTTTCCACCAGGTTTTTCGCCCCGCGCTGGACGTCGTCTCTCTGCATCAGCCACAGCCATTTCATCCTGGGTACGATGTCGGCCATGCCGGGCATTTTGCCTGTGGTTCGTTTCGGCAGGTAAGTCGCCGCGAAGAAAGGCTCTCCCTTGGGGGTCAGGAAAAGATTTAACGGCCATCCTCCGTCGCCGTTCTGAATCCGGCAGATTTCCATAAACAGCTCGTCCAGGTCCGGGCGCTCCTCGCGGTCAAGTTTTATGGAGACACAGGCGTCGTTCAAAAACTCGGCCACTTCTTCGTCATTGAAGCACTCGCGCTCCATGACGTGACACCAATGACACGACGAGTACCCTATAGACAGGAAAATCGGTTTATCCTCATCCACGGCAAGCTCGAATGCCTCGTCCCCCCAAGGATACCAGTCCACCGGATTTTCGGCGTGCCGCAAAAGAAACGGACTTTTTTCGTCCGCCAGCCTGTTTACGCGACTCAAGTTCATGCCTCCGTTTCGCGTCGAAAAGATTATAAAAGATTATTGCACATTAGAGTGATCGTGAGTCAGTTTGTCGAGATATTCGCCTTGAAACCGAAGGAATCAGCATTTGAGAAGACACTTTTTATAGATGAGTTTCCCGCTGATTTCGTAGGAATTCAAGTGGGCTAAAAATAAAAGGTTCCTTGGGATAATGCCTTATGCTAGTCTCCTTGCTTTTATATCGGCTCTTGCCGCTTGAATTTCCGACTCTATCTCTTCGTCCGACAGAAACCCGCGTTTTTCTGCTTCCGCTCTCATTTCATTTAACAAAGCCAATCCACATGAAGGCTTTGACGACCATATCAGAAACGGTATTCGTTGTTCTTTTAGAGAAGCGCGTATAAACATATTAACCATTTATACCCACATCAGCAACGCGAAAGGGAGTGACAACCATATCGTCCACGGGTATTTTTTAATTTGATTTGGACGATGGACGGTTATTTTCATACTAAAACCCCCTATCGTATGACTTGTCGTCAATGATGTCGGTTATTTCAGATGTTTATATAATAAATTTAAGATTTTCAGTAAAAAACCACAACTCCACACCATATTTCTCACCGGCTTTTTCCAATTTGCCGCTCGACCTCTCACTATACGGGAAAAGAGCAATTCCGCGCACATTCCTTATTTCCTCAATTTTGAAATTCGGGAATTCGGCAAGACAATCTTTATACTCCGATAAATTGTCTTTAATATGTTTGACGTACTCGGCAGCTTGTTCGATTGCGGACTCTTTACTTCCTCCAGGCGCAATGCGTTCATTCTTAAGCTCGATGTCGTATAAAATGCCGTCTTTAAAAGCAAGTACATCTGGCCTTTTCGTTTGATCCTTGCTTGGGCCAAATTCAAAAAGGTCAAACTCCGACGCTATAAATTGCATATTACGAATTTTTTCAGGATATAAAACCAAGTCTCGAATCAAAGCCGCTTGCGCATCTTCCTCACGTATGGCTTTGCTTTTTCGTTGGTCAAATCCTATTTCTCGCATAATATTGAGTTTTTTATCATTACTTGGTTCATCCATAACTTTACGGATATCCTGTAATTTGGACTCTAATTCCTCAGGACTAACATTAGGCTTCCCTCTCATGGGCGCTATTGCCATAGTTGACACAATAGTTGTGTCATTGCTTGAAGTTGGACGTAGGTGAAAGCACGCTCTAAACGCAAGTTCTTCTTCCTGAGTAAAGTCTTTTAAAAAAGTTTTCAATATTTTTTTGATATCAATTGCTTGCTGCTTGACCTTTTTGACCTGATACATCTATTCTTAGCTCCCATCAAAATGTGGTATTTTGAATAATAGCTATCTATAATTTATTCTGTAAAGCGATCGACCTCGTACATCTCCTGATACGCCCTATGTTATCATTAGGCAATAAAAATGACCAGCGACGTATTCTTTGACAAGCAGTTTTCTCACAACAACAGACGGGAGCGAATTATAATATACTATCTTGAAGAAACCATGAAATTCATTGAGTCGCTGGAAATGCGGGAATATCTGCTCAAACACGCCGAGGTGTCGGACACGGGCTGGCGGGGAAGATATCTGTGCGCGTGGATTGTGTCCGGCGCCGCCGCGCCCCTTGAAAGAAAAATCCCCATATTGGAGTTGATTGCGGAGCAAACCGTCTTTGATC
>WRKN01000041.1 GCA_009778055.1 Synergistaceae bacterium | reverse complement strand
CTGTACTGCGAAATGGAAAACGAGCCCGAAAACTGGGAACTCCGCAACATTTTCCGCGTACGCACGCAGGCTGGTGGCCTGCCCATAGCCCTTACTCACGCCTTTGAGGTCGTTCGGTTCAGAGGCCTGGGCCGGTGGCTGTTCGGCGGCACCTCCGACCTCCTGGCGGTGGGAATTGATCAAGGGCGGCAAAAAGGGCTCTATAACCGTGAACAGTACATCTTCGCGCTGAAAGACGTGGAAAGCCCGTCTTACGACCCGAACAGTCCGCCTGATCTTGGCGACCTGTATGAACTGCGCATAGATGATCTGCCGGGTGAGGGAGATGCGCGCAAGGACGCCATTGGTGCGATTAAAAGTGGAGTCGAAGAAAACGACCATGGCTGGTGTCTGCGTCTGGCTCCGGCAAACGAAACCGAAGAGGCGGAGTACGTTTCGGCTTCGCCGCATTTCAATACAGGCAACAACGTTCTTTACGTCGCGACTTTCACCCCGGATATCCAAGCCGAAGGGTGCGATTTCACCGGGTATACCAGGCTGTACGCGTTCGACCCCACGACCGGCGCGCCCGTACGGGACGGGGGGAATGGCCTCTATGCCATCAGGTTCAACAATGTCAAGGTCGTGGGCATAACCAGCTACACCAGGCAGGTTGAAGGCAGGGACGTATCCGACCTTTACCTCGCGGTCAAGCCGTTGAGCCCCAGCGCGGCAGGCGAAGCCAAAAGTGAGCATGGCGATGACTTCGACTTCTTCGCCGACGACACGATTTGGCGGCTGAGCGCTCCACCCGGCCGCAGCGACGAACTCGACCTCGACCCGGTAGTCCCGCACATGCAGTACTGGAGGGAAACTTTCTAGCGGATACAGCGAATAGTGAAGCGGGAGGTTTCCCCTCCCGCTTTTATGTTCTTCAGCGTCCCAGGTGCGCTTTCGCGGGTTCGGTAACTGCGGTCAGAAGGGCGGAGGCGCTGTATTCCGATACGTCGTGCCACAGGGCGGGGGAAAATTTTCCGAACCACGTCATCTGCCTGCGGCAAAACGCCTTGGTCCTCCGAATATCCCCTTCGAGCGCCTCCTCAAAAGTCATGGTTCCCCTGTGCCACGCGGCGAGTTCTTTGTAACCGAAGCCCTGCATTGACGGGAAACGCTCGTCGAAGCCGTTTTTTAGAAGCCACTCGACCTCCTCCGGGTAGCCGGACGAGAACTGCCTGCGGACGCGGGAGGCTATGTTCTCGTAAAGCTCGGCGCGCCCTCGGTTGAGTCCGATGTACAGCACGTCCATATTGGAACGCTCCTTTTCCCCGGACGAGTAGAGCCGCGACGGCGGAGTGCCGGTGAGGGCGTTCAGCTCCAGGGCGCGGGACACCCGCCTGACGTCGTTGGGGTGCAGCCTCGCGGCGGTTTCGGGGTCGGCTTCCGCCAGCATCCTGTGGAGAGCTTCGGCTCCTTCTTCTTCCGCAAGTTTTTCAAAACGGATACGCGTTTCCCTGTCCTCCGGCAAATCGGCCGTCATCGCGGCGTGAAAAAGAGCGTTGTAGTAAAACGGCGTTCCGCCCACAAAAAGCGGCGCCCGCCCTCTGGCCCGTATACGCGCTGCCGCGTCCTGAGCCAGCCTGACGAAAAGCGCCACGCTGAAAACCTCGTCGGGGTCGGCTACGTCAATCAGGTGATGAAGAACCGTTTTCCGCTCCGACGGCGATATTTTGTCCGTTCCGACGTCCATATAACGATAGACCTGGCGCGAGTCCACCGACACCACCTCGGCGTCCAGCCGTGCGGCCAGTTCCAGGCTAAGGGCCGTCTTCCCCACGGCGGTGGGGCCTATAACCGCCACCACCGGAATACGTTCAGTCAAAAAATCTACCTCAAATTGGCGGGGATGCGTGGGGATCGAACCCACCAGGGACAGCGCAAACCACCCCTCACCGGGTTTGAAGCCCGGGCCCGTCACCAGACGAACCTCACCCCCGCGATATTTACCGATAAATTATATTCTACAGATTTTTAATGTAAATAGCTGTTTCTCCCTAACCCTCCACCAAGGGTTTACTGTACGTGTACTCGGCGTCCCAGGGGAAGAGTATCCACGTGTCCTGCGTCACTTCCATTATATATGTATCGACGAAAGGACGCCCTTCGGGTTTGGAGTAAACGGTGGCGAAGTAGGCGTTGGGGAGGATTTTACGCACAATTTGGGCGGTTTTGCCGGTGTCCACCAGGTCGTCGATTATAAGCCAGTCCTTGCCGCCGTCTTCGGAGCGGATTTCTTTGAGTATGTTGGCTTCTCCCTGCGTCCTGACCGAATAGCTGGATACGCATATGGTATCCATCATTCTTATGTTAAGCTCCCTCGCGATTATGGAGGCCGGAATCAGGCCCCCCCGGGCCACGCCCACAATGCGGCTCCACGTCCCCATCTGGTGAAGGCGCGCGGCCAGAATCTTGCAGTCCTGATGTATTCTCTCCCAGGAAATCGAATATGTGGCGTGATAGCGTTCTGCTGTTCCCATTGGCTTTATCGTCCCTCCTTTGTTCCTTTCATCCTCTGGTCTGGCCGCTGCCGTACACGATGAATTTTGTGGACGTCAACTGCTCGACTCCCATCGGGCCGCGGGCGTGCAGTTTTTGGGTGCTTATGCCCATCTCGGCGCCGAATCCAAATACTCCGCCGTCCGTAAAGCGGGTCGACGCGTTGACGTAGACCGCCGCGGCGTCCACAGCGGCAAGAAATACCTGGGCCGCGGCGTAGTCGTTCGTCACTATGGCCTCGCTGTGCTGGGTGCCGTAGCGGTGGATGTGCTCCATCGCGGCCTCCAGGCTGTCCACTACCCTGACCGCCAGAATGAGGTCGTGAAACTCCGTTTCCCAGTCCTCATCTGCGGCTGGTTTGGCTGAGGGGAAAAGCAGCAGGGCATTTTCGTCGCAACGCAGCTCGACGCCGCGCTCCGCAAGCGCCTTCAGCCCGGCCGGAATGAAGCGCGGCGCGATGTCTTTGTGAACAAGAAGGGTTTCCATGGCGTTGCATACGCCGGGACGCTGACATTTGGCGTTCACTATGATATCCGTGGCCATGTCAATGTCGGCCGAGGCGTCGATAAACGTGTGGCAGTTTCCGGCCCCGGTCATGATGTAGGGAACCCGCGCGTTTTGCGTTACGAACTCCTTGAGTTTCACGCCTCCGCGCGGTATCAGCACGTCGATATGCGCGGACTGCATGAGGGCAAGGGAGGCGTCGCGGTCCGCCGTATCCAGCAGTTGTATTGCGCCGCCGGGTATGTGGTTTTCCGTTGCGGCGGCGGAGATGACGCGCGCTATCGCGGCGTTGGAGCGGAGGGCTTCCTTGCCGCCGCGAAGAATCACGGCGTTGCCTGACTTGAGGCAAAGGCCCGCCGCGTCGGCTGTGACGTTGGGTCTGGCTTCGTAAATCATTCCAACCACGCCCAGCGGCACGCGAATCCGCCCTATGCGTATGCCTTTATCCCCGTTCCACATTCCAAGCACCTCGCCGACAGGGTCACGGAACGCGGCAACTTCCTCCAATCCCGCGGCCATCGCCTCCACTCTGGCTCGGTTCAGGGCCAGACGGTCCAAAAGGGCGTCCGTTAAGCCGGCGTTTTTTCCCTCCTCCAAGTCAAGCCTGTTCTGCGCCAGAATCTCAGCCTCGTTTGCCCTCAGAGCCGAGGCCATGCCGCAAAGGGCGGCGTTTTTTGTTTCCGTGGGCGTCACGGCCAAAAACCGCGCGGCTTCTTTCGCGTTTCGCGCCATTAAATCCAGTTCATCTTTCCAGGAAGTATTTACTTTATTCACTTTATTCACTTCATCCTCTCCATCGCTTCATACCAATTTGCGATCAAACGGGTGTGAATCTGAAACTCAAATGCCGAACAAGACTGTTTCTAGCTATTCTAACTTTAGGCCCTTGATTTCAAATTGGTATCAAATGTCGCGGCGAGGGAGAAAGAGAGTCCCTATGTTTTCTCCCTCCGCCACGCGCCGGATGACGTTGGGTTCGTCGCTGGCGGCTATCACCATCAGTATTCCGTTTGCCATGGTCATACTCGCCGCCGAGAGTTTTGTAACCATTCCCCCGCTGGCAAAGGAACTCCCCTTTGTTCTGGCGTTCTCCGTCATTTCGGCGGTTATTTCGTTTACCTCCGGGATCAGGCGGGCCGACTGGTTTTTACGCGGGTCGGAGTCGTAGAACCCTTCTATGTCTGAAAGTATTATAAGTAAGTCAGCGTCGATATTGCAAGCCACCATCGCGGATAAGGTGTCGTTGTCCCCGAACCTGAGCTCGTCCACCGCCACGGTGTCGTTTTCGTTGATGATGGGGATGACCCCGAAGTTCAGCAGCGAAAAGAGCGTGTTGCGGGAGTTGAGGTAGCGTTCGGGGTCCGAGAAGCAGTCACGGGTAAGGAGTACCTGAGCCACGCTTTTGGAGTACTCCGAAAAAAATTTTTCGTACATGTGCATCAATATCCCCTGCCCAACGGCGGCCAAAGCCTGCTTCTCCGGCAGGCTCGAAGGAAACGGGCAGTTCAGCCTGCCGACTCCGGCCCCTACCGCGCCGGAAGTTGTCAGCACCAGCTCGCGTCCGGCGCTGTGCAGGTCGGACATTTCGCGGGCCAGAAGCTCCATCTTCCCAAGGTTGATTTTCCCCGTCGGGTAAGTGATGGAACTTGTACCCACCTTGACGACTATTCTTTTACACTTGCGGAGGTCTTCGCGCTTCAATTCGTTCTACTCTCCTCTTCTTTCCTCTTTAAAAGCAGCAAAAATTCTTTGACCGCGTTTCTGGACGCGCCGCGCCGGGCGGTTATTTCGTCCACTATCGTCCTGACCGGCCGCCCTTCGTTCAGCATAGCCTCGGCCTCTTCCCGCCAGGAGTCCGGCTCTCCTTCGTCCCCCCTACCCTCCGCCACAAGAACCATCTCACCCTTCACGCCATGAAGAAGGCGCTCCGCGATATCGGACAGGCTTCCCCGCACCGACTCCTGATAGAGCTTGCTGATCTCCCGCACCAGCGCCGCCCTCCTGTCGCCCCAAACCTCGAGCATATCCGCGACGTGCCGTTCCGCCTTATGAGGGGACAAATAGAAAACCAGCGTGCAGCACAGCGAGGAAAGAGACTCGAAAAGTTTTTTCCTCTGCCCCGGTTTTTCGGGGGGGAAACCGTGGAACAAAAAAGGATGAGGCGGAAGCCCGGATAATATCAGGGCGGGCAGCAAAGCGGACGGACCGGGCAGAACATCCACTTCGTACCCGGCGTCTATGGCGTTTCGGAAAAGCAGATAACCCGGGTCGCTTATGCCCGGCGTCCCGGCGTCGCTTATCACCGCGACGTTCCTGCCCTCCGCCAGATCCGGCATAAGACGCCCGGAACACTCCCTTTCGTTGTGCAGGTGCAGAGCAACCAGAGGTTTGGAAATGCCGTACCGCTTCAAAAGAACTCCGGACGTGCGCGTGTCCTCGCAGGCGATTACGTCGGCCTCCTTCAGCACGCGGATGGCGCGCAGAGTCATGTCCTCCAGGTTTCCTATGGGCGTTGGAACCAATGTCAAAGGCATACAAATCACGTCCGGCGCGAAGAATTAAAAACATTATATCGCGCAACGCCCTTTTCGCACCGGCTCCATGTTAAAATGTCCCGGAAACTAGAGTAAAAAAACAACGGGAGGGCTATTGAATATGGCATCGGAAGTGTGGTTTTCGTCTTTTAGAACTCGCGGTGAGGAAGGCAACAAAATCAACCGCCTGAAAAAAATCATGGAGATTATGAACTTGTCCAGAATATTGACTAAGGGGGATCTGACCGCCATTAAGCTGCATTTCGGGGAACGAGGCAACGACGCTTACCTGAACCCCGTTTTTGCCCGTCAGGTGGTTGACAAGGTAAAGAGCGAGGGGGCAAAGCCCTTCCTCACCGACACAAACACCCTCTACCTCGGAAGCCGCAAAAACGCGGTGGATCACCTTGAAACCGCGCTGGAGCACGGCTATTCCTACTCCACGGTGCGCGCGCCGCTCATCATCGCGGACGGGCTGTTAAGCAACAACTTCATAGAAGTACCCATCGACGGCAAATACTTCAAGAAAATCAAAATGGCCCGCGACATAGCGGAGGCCGACAGCATGATAACGCTCAGTCATTTCAAGGGGCATGAGATGGCCGGTTTCGGCGGCGCGCTCAAAAACCTGGCGATGGGGTGCGCACCCTCCGACGGCAAGAAGGATCAGCACGCCTACATTCACCCCGTAATTGACGCGGCCCGCTGCATAGGCTGCGGGAAATGCGCCTCGTACTGCCCCGAACAGGCCATTGCCGTGGAAAATGGCAAGGCCGGGTTATTATCCGAGGCGGATTGTATCGGCTGCGGCGAGTGCCAAACGGTATGCCCCGTCCCGTGCATTGTTATGGGCAAAAACGACTCCGACCTGGGCGATTTCGTACGCCGCATGACGGAGTACGCTTACGGCGCGGCCAGACAAAAAAACGGCAAGACGGCCTATATAAATTTCGTAATGAACGTCACGCCGGAATGTGACTGCTGCTGCTGGAGCGACAGCTTCCTCGTTCCTGACGTCGGGATTATGGCCTCGTTCGACCCGGTTGCTCTGGACAAAGCCTGCGTGGACATGGTAAACGCGCAGCAAGGCAACCCCGGCAGCATGTTGAGAGAGGAATTCCTTGCGCCCGGCATGGACAAATTCAAGGGCGGAATTTACAGCTACGTTCCCTGGGAAATCCAGCTCGAGTACGGAGAGGCCCTCGGTATCGGAACGCAGAGCTACAGAATCGTGGAGGTATAGTTATGGCGTTTGGCTGGTGGCCGCTTCTTATGAAGTACATATGGCCTCCTTTTGTTATGTCGGGAGTATTGGCCCTTCTCGGGGAATGGCAGCGCAGCGACATAAAAAACAAGGCCATACTGGCGGTGTTTTTTATCCCGGCGATGTTGTCCGTGGGGGGCCTGCTGGTTTACATAGCGCATTTTGTCCTGTTCAAACTGCCGTCGTTTATTCTGAGCGTTTTGGGGTGGCTCTTGCTGATATCGCTTTTCAGCGGAGGCGGGCTTTACTGCTACGAGAAAATAAGCGGCAAACAAACCGCGCGCGCGCATGACCCGGCTTCGTACGTCTACGACGTAACCCCCGACGGAAAAGCGGAAAAAGACAAAAAAAATTGGTTTGACGACGTGAAATGGTTCAGGAAATAAAAGCCGTCCTCCCGGCCTCGGCAGCTTTGACGAACAGCTCCGTAAATCTGTAATTTACCGTGTCTATCAGCCCTCGGTTGGTCAGGCGCAGTTCGGGAAGCACCGCCAGAGGAAGAAGGGCCATAGTCATGAAGGGCGATTCCAGGCCGCAGCCTAGCTCTTTCCACGCCGCGTCCAGTTTTACGACCTTTTCCGCGATGACCGGGGCCTCGTCCTCGGAGAGCAGCCCGGCGATGGGCAGGGGGAGCAGCGCCAGAATTTTTCCGTCCCGCGCCGCGGCCATTCCTCCTCCACATTCGGCCAGAGCGTTGCCCGCCAAAGCCATGTCCGTCCCGTTCATGCCGACTATCATCAGGTTATGGGCGTCGTGCGCTACCGTGGAGGCCACGGCCCCGCCCTTCAACCCGAAGCCCTTCACGAAACCCCTGCCCATCGTCCCGGTAGCTTTGTGCCGCTCCACGACGGCGAGCAGGGCGATGTCGCGGCTGGGGTCAGGGGGGACGAAGCCGTTTTCCGCTTTCATGTCAAACTCTCTGGCATAGGTTCCAACCCGCGCCTCGATGATTTCGATGACCCGCGTTTTGGCCGGGCTTGGCGAAGGGTCCGGCGCGGCAATTTTGAAATCCTCCGCGGTCAGGGGCTTTTTCAGGTGACATGTGTTTTTGACGAAGCCGGGATAGACGGCCTTCTCGATTGAAACGGCAAGTTTATTGTCCTCCGCGGCAAGGACTCCGTTGATGAAAACTTTCCGGACGTCCGCTTTCGCCAGGTCGGAAATCAGGAGAATGTCGGCGAATTTCCCCGGCGAGATACTGCCCAGGTCCCTGTCCATCCGGTAGCACTGAGCAACGTTTATAGTTACCATCTGTATAGCGGCGACAGGGTTTACCCCCTCTTCGACGGCGCGGCGGACTATGTGATCCATGTGCCCGCGCGAAAGCAGGGTATCCGGGTGCGTGTCGTCGCTGACGAGCGTGGCGAAGCGGGTATCAATTTTGTTTTCGGTAACGCTCTTCACGACTTCATGAAGGTCCCGCCAGGCCGAACCCTCCCGAATCTGCGCGTACATCCCCAGCCGCATTTTTGCCAGCGCGTCCTCACGGCGCACGGACTCGTGGCAGCAGCGAATCCCGGACGCGGCGTAAGCGTTCAGCCCCCGCCCGGTCTCAGGCATGGAATAGTGCCCCGTGACGGTCTTGTCCCGGGCAAGCGCGGCGTAAAGCTCCTTGTGAACGTTTTCGTCCCCGCTCAGTACGCCCGGAAAGTTCATCATCTCACCCAAGCCGCATATGTCGTCCATCTCCATGAACTCGGCGACGTCGTCCGGGCCGATGGCCGCGCCCGCGTCCTCGAAAGCCGGGACGGCGGGAACGCAGGAGGGCATAAGTGTAAAAACCCGCAGCGGCGTGGCGGCCGCGTCGTCCGCCATGAAACGTACTCCCTTTTTGCCGAGAACGTTGGCTATCTCGTGAGGATCCGGGAATATTGCTGTCGTTCCGTGAGGAATGACGGTTTTCGCGTACTCCCTCACGTTCATCATGCTGCTCTCCACGTGAAGGTGTCCGTCCATGAAGCCGGGGACGGCGTACATTCCCGCCGCGCCGACGACCTTCGTATCCTTTCCCGTCGTATGGGACGCGTCTCCGACGAGCGCCACGCGCCCGCAGGCAACGGCTATGTCCGTGTGCTCCATTATCTCGCCGGTGTTGACGTTGACCAGACGAGCGTCCCTGATGACCAGCTCGGCCTTTTCCCTCCCCGCCGCCACTGCCGCCAGCTTCGCGGTGACGTCTTTCAACGCGTGAATTTTATTCATGGATTCTCCTCCCGGAATTTTCTAGTCTTTGGGCGGAATGTAGAACTTTCCGTCAAGCTGCTCGGTTTTAAGGACGTTTATAAACGCCCCGGGGTCTATCTTCATGATAGCCGGAATGAGATCCTTCTCCTGGCTTGCGGTTACCACCGAATAAAGCATTACCCGCTCTTCTTTCTCATAAGCGCCGTGCCCGTCGAAATAAGTGGCTCCGTGGCGGGTCATCTCGTTTATTAAACCATAAATCTCGTCAGGCTTGCTGGAGATTATAAGAAGGGTTCTCTGCTGATAATTCCGGTAGAGGACGCCCAGGGCCGTCGTGGTGGTATATTGAAAAATTATGGAGTACAGCACCTTGTCCAGACTGAAAAAAATGCCCGCGAACACCAGAATTACAAAATTTCCGGCAAAAATATAATGCCACGAGTCCTTGCGGTATTTTTCAGAGATAAAGATAGCTATTAAATCCGTACCCCCGCCTGTGGCCCCCGCATAGAGGCAGAGGCTTTTGGCGAACGCGCTGATGAAGCCGCCAAAAACCGCGGAAAGCAGGGGGTCTTGCAGGCTGAAATAATTTATCATGCCGTCAGGCATCAGCAGCGGCAGCACGTCTGTGAGGAGCCCGCAAACAACGACCACAAGCACCGAATAAAGGGTAAATTTTTTGCCTACGAACTTGAAGCAGATAACCACAGGTATCGCGTTCAGAGTATAGAGCACGACGCTGAAAGGTATGTGGAAGCCGCCGTATTGCGAGCATATTTCCTGAATCAGGAGGACAAGCCCGGTAAACCCGCCCGGAATAAGCCCTCCCCCTCTGACAAGGGTAATGATATTGAGAGCCGCAAGCGCCGCCCCGGCGAGAACCAAAGCCAAACGCCGCGTGGTATGTAAAAAGTTGTTTGTCATGCCGATAGTATACACCGACATTTTGCCGCCGCGCCGATAAAATGGATTTTACGCGCCCATTTTTTTGGGGCCGCGCCGTCCCATTACCCGGACGTCCTCTGTATAGTCTTCGCGGGGTTAAGAAATTTTTATTTATTTTGACTTGTGAGGTGGGATTGTGAAGTGTGTGGGATTGTGAAGTGTTGCAAGCGTTAATCATTTGTGCTAAATTATGGCCGTAAAGGAGGTGTGGACATGGCTGATACCGATACTATTCACATGAGTATTTCCCCCGAGGTAAAGTCCGAGGCTGATTCAATTCTATCGCGGTTGGGAATTACTACTGCCGACGCAATCAACATGTTTCTAAATCAAGTCATATTGCGTGGCGGCCTGCCATTTGAAGTGCGCCTGCCGGCTGCAAGTACTGATACTCTAGCTTTAATTGAGCGTATTGAAAACGGAACAGCAGAGATGGCGGGGCCATTCAAGACATTTGAGGAATACAAAGCTTGGGTAACCAGCGATGAAGAAGATGAAATATGAGATTCGTGCGGAAAAAAGCTACCGCAAGCAATACCATAATTATGACGTCCCCCCGGCAGCGATTTTCTGCTTGTTCCTGGGAATCCATTTCTCAAGAATAGCGTTCAGCTTTATCGTGTCGATAGGCTTTGATAAAAAGTCGTCAAAGCCGTTTTCCAAAAACATTTCCACGGCGCCGGAGACGGCGTTGGCCGTCAAAGCCACAACGGGCACGTTTTTATAATATTGGTCTTCAGCCCCCATTTCCCTTATATGCCGCGTAGCCTCAATACCGTCCATATCGGGCATCTTATGATCCATAAACACCAAATCATAATCTTTTGATTGTATCGCCTTGATTGCCGTCATACCGCTTTTACACAGACTGACCTGCACGTTATACGGCGCCAGCAAGCCCTGGGCTACTTTCAGGTTCGTAACGACGTCGTCTACAATAAGAACCCTTGCGTCAGGCGCGGTAAACTTCACGATAAGTTTATCGTCATTACCATAAGAAAAGCTGCCGGACACTCCGTTCAAGATATTCGCTATAGATACGGAATATACCGGCATGGCAAGGACATTTAAGTCTTTATCGAAAATCTCCTCGCCAAATTCCGTGAGCGCGACAACTTTGGTCTTGTTCCCTAATTTCGATATTATGTCTTTACTTTTTTCATACAAAAAAGATGAAATGAAAAGAAAGTCATGCGGCAGGTTTGTCATTGCCTCGCGCAGCTCGGAATCGCTCTTGACAAGAGTACAGTTTACGCCGAGGTTCTCAAATGAAGATACTATGGAATCGGCGTATATTTTCTGCTGTTCATAGAGCAGCACATTTTTTGCGCCGGAATTTTCAACAGCCGCCACCGGTTCGCGCTCAAGATATTTTTGCGGCAGCGTAATGGTGAACGTACTGCCTTCTCCATATTTTGAGCTTACGCCGATATGGCCGTCCATCGCTTTTATTATGCTGTGCGTGATGGCAAGCCCAAGCCCAACGCCTTCGGTTTTTTTGTTTTTTTCTTTATCAAATTGGGTAAATTCACCGAACATATTGCATATATCTTTTTCCTTTATACCCCTGCCGCTGTCCGCCACCTCAAAAATAACGCTTATGATATCCCCGTTCATGTATTCCCCGCGTACGGTGAAGGACACAAAGCCCTTTTCGGTGTATTTGAAGGCATTATTCAATATATTGAGCAGCGCCTGACGGATCCTTGTTTCGTCGCCAACCAGGGTATTGGGGATGCGGCCGTCCACGTTCACGGCAAAGAGTATTTGCGAACGAATAAACTTCATCCTGATAATGCTGATCACATCGTTTATCAAAGAGGGTACGGAATAACTCTTTGACGCGATTTCAAGGATTCCGGCCTCTATTTTTGAAAAGTCGAGTATATCGTCAATAAGGGACAAAAGGGTTACGCCCGCATGTTTAACGGCTAAGGTGTGCTCATGAACCGCCTTCAGCGTGTTCTCACGTAAGGCGATTTCCGTCAGGCCTATGATAGCGTTCATTGGAGTGCGTATCTCATGGCTCATTTTGGCGAGAAAGCCGCTTTTCGCGCGGCTGCCCTTTTCCGCCAGTTCCTTCGCGGCGGCCAATTCGGTTATGTCGACGGATTGCTGCAAATGAACCTTCTTCCCGTCAGGCCAGTCTATGAACCTGTCAATATTACGATAAATACGATTCGTTAAAGTGCTGCGCTCCTCCCAAATGACGGATTTGTCAGGTTCTTTTTCAATTTGAAGGCAAGGGCAGAAGTCACATCTTCTATCAAGCCCCCTTTGCAGGACTTTGTAGCAGGTCTGCCCCACGCAGTCATGTTCAATATTGTAATGCTGCTTCATGTATTCGTTCATAAAAAGGATTTCGTCCGTGTTTGGGTCGGTGACGTAAATCATCACGTCTATCTCGTTTAACACATTTGTCAATATGGCGATGGATTCTCTTTCCTTTGTCACATCCTCTATAATGGCAAGGGAGGATTGCTTCCCCTTGAAAGGGATATTGCAGGAGGTGACCCGGGCCGTAAACAGTTCTCCGCTCAATTTGAAACACTGAAAATGCATTGGGACTTTTTCAGTCTGGAAAAAGTCATTGGCCATATCCACGGTTTTTCTTCCGTTTGGCTGCGTGTCGGGCATAAAATCGAAATCGCTGCGCCCCGCCACGTCTCTTTCAAAATCCTTGCAGTCAAAGATATCCATCAACGCCTCGTTTGCGTAAACCAACTTCCCGTCGTCCCGGTTGATTATCCTGATACCTACGGGCAACGAGTCAAGCATACCTTGAAGGTTTTGATGATATTCGATCATTGCCCGCGTCGTGTTGTTTCGTATTAAAGCGCTGGCGATAATGTTGCCGGCGGAGCGTAGCGTCGTTTCCTCATCTTTTGAAAAATTACGCTCTTTGCGGCAATCGTCGACGCTGACAAATCCCCAGAACTCGCCATGTAAAAATATCGGCACAACCAGAGCTGATATAATGCCGCGCCGAAACAGCAACGCCTGTTCCGCCTGGGACATATCGCGCAGAAGAATGTTTATAGCGTCTCCGCGCGACAGTACTTCTTCCCATTCGGGCAATGTTTTGCCGTAGGAGGCGCTGATTTTTACATTTTGGCCATTCTGCGGAGTTCCCTTCTCCGTCCACGCGTACAGATGCTCGTAATACAATTCGCCGTCAACGGTATGGTTTTTCCACACGCGCATACGGTCAGCGTCAACCGCCCTTGTCAGTAAACCCATCGAATGATATAAACTGTCCTCGAATTCATCCGTATCCGACTCGAGCAGGATGGAGGATACGCTGTTCAAAGCGCTCAGGTAGCTATTATTGAGGCTAATTCTTTCCATCATGATTCTGACGCGTTCTTCCGCTTCGGACTCCGACATCTCCATTTTCTTTTTTTCGGCGTCATCAATCCGCCGCAACTCGCCCGGCAATCCGCCCGCATGATTTTTCGCGTTCATATGCTTACAATCCTTTCAACAAAATCATAATCATACCAAGCGCCGCCCTTTCAGAAAGTCCAAACAACTTCTTTCCGACGCATATATTATAGTGTCTTTACCATCGTCATAAGTATCATTGATTTTACTTATCGGGACTGAAGTATTATTCTTATGCCAAGCAAAAGTCAAGCGCTTCTAAGGCTCGGACAATTTGGAGGTCATAGCTATGAAATTATGGGGAGGACGTTTTTCGCTGCGTACTGACGGGCTGGCCGGCGCTTTTCATTCCTCTGTGTCTTTCGACCAAAGACTTTACAGGCAGGATATAAACGGCAGCGCAGCTCATGCTGAAATGCTCGGCAGACAAGGGATTATCCCAACGCCGGACGCCGAAGCGATCATAAAAACTCTGAAAGACATGGCGGCGGATATTGAAAGCGGCGCCCTTACGATAGACGCGGATGCCGAGGACATTCATTCCTTTGTCGAATCGGAGCTGACGTCGCGCATCGGAGACGCGGGCAGACGGCTGCATACCGGCAGAAGCCGCAACGACCAGGTAGCCCTCGATATGAGAATGTATGTTATGAATGAAATCGACGAGATAAAAGAGCTGCTGACCGGCCTGCTTGAAGCACTGCTGACCACGGCAAAACAGCACACGGCCACGATAATGCCCGGATTCACCCATATGCAGAAGGCGCAGCCTGTTACTCTGGCCCACCATTTGCTGGCGTACTTCCAGATGTTCAGGCGCGATCATGGAAGGCTGTGCGACTGCCGGAAAAGAACCGATGAAATGCCGCTCGGGGCGGGCGCGCTCGCTTCCACCACCTACCCGATCGACAGGGATTTTGTCAAAGACCTGCTCGGGTTTTCCGATATAACCGCGAACAGCCTTGACGCGGTGTCAGACAGGGATTTCTGCGTTGAATTTGTATCCTGCCTGTCCATTGTCATGATGCACCTGAGCCGGTTTTGCGAAGAACTTATATTATGGTCGACAGACGCCTTTGCCTTCGTGGAAATTTCCGACGCTTACGCGACGGGTTCGTCAATTATGCCGCAGAAAAAGAACCCGGATATGGCCGAGTTGATCCGAGGCAAGACCGGCCGCGTATACGGCGGGCTTATGGGGCTTTTGACCATGATGAAAGGGTTGCCGCTGGCGTATAACAAGGATATGCAGGAGGACAAGGAGGCGGTGTTCGACGCCTCCGACACGGTGAAATCATGTCTTTCCGTGTTTTGCGGAATGCTTCGGAGCATAACCGTAAATAAGGAAAATATGCACCGGAGCGCGCTGGGTGGTTATACAAACGCAACCGACGCGGCGGATTGGCTGGTAAAAAAGGGAGTGACGTTTCGGGACGCTCACGAAATAACCGGCCGGCTTGTGTTATACGCCATAAACAGGAAAGCGCCGCTTAATGAATTGACGATTGCCGATTTCAAAAGCGTGTCCGACGTTTTTGACGAGACGATTTATGAAGCAATAACGGTCGAGGCATGTGTCAACGCGAGGAATTTACCGGGCGGTCCGGCGGAAAGCGCTGTTAAGAAAGAGATCGAGAGGTCTGAGGCACTTTTACGCGCCATGAGGAAACCGCGGCTTCGCTAAGTCTTTGGTTTTTGAATATGCTCAACCATCGGTACTATTTTCCGGCAAGCACGACAAAATCAATAATTCCGAATGTCCCATTTGTAAAAAATGGGGCATTCGATTATCGAATCGGAGCCAATTATAGCATTTTTTCTTAACGCCATTTTCAATTCCATCTCGCGAAAAATGAACGCCATACCGGACTAGAAGAGAGCTTGCCATAATTCCAAATGCCCCATTTTTTACAAATGGGACTTTCGGCTTCAGCGGCTGCGAAAAACGTTCAATCAGGAGGGTTTTGCAATGAGCATAGAAGGTTTGGAAAAGTTTTTCAAGTTTTTAGCGGAAAACCCGGAACATCAGGACAAAGTGAAAAATATTGGCGACATGGACGCGCTGGCGGCTTACGCGCGGGAGCTGGGATATGACTTGTCCCCGGATGAGCTGCGGGAATATCAGGATAAGGCGCTGAAATTGCTGAAAAACAGACTGCAAAAAGCGCGGCGGCCTGACGCTCTTTTAAGCCACGGCGCGCGTGAGTTTTACGCGCTTATAAAACTGGCCGAGACCGATGAGAGCGTGGCCGGGCGGCTGGCGGAGCTTGCCACGGGTACGCCGGAAGCGTTGGTCGCCTATGGCAGGGAAAAGGGATTCGTTTTTGACGAACAGGACATGCAG
>WRKN01000040.1 GCA_009778055.1 Synergistaceae bacterium | reverse complement strand
CACGAGATTTGTCATTACTTTTCCCTGCGCGTCCTGGGAGGCATGAGAAATCACGCGCTCGACGAAATCGCGGCGGACTGCGCGGGACAGCTCGCCGCCTTCGGCGCATTCAAAGCGGCGCTCCAAAGGCTCTTTTTCGGCATATCGGAGGAGGGCGGGAAAATCCTGCCCGGCGGCCGGTTTTCCTTTTACATAAAAAGACTGCGCGGCGCTTCTGTGGACGCAGTCCTTGAAGCGACTAACGCGGCGCTTGGAAGCCTGGAGAGCTGGCTTGCGGAAAACCCGGACATGACCCTAGAATCCAACAGGCCACGTCTGGTGACGAACCTCCTGACGGCAGGCATCCCGGGGATTCGCCGCTAGGGGAAAACCGAATAATTGTTGCAAATCGGTTGAACCTATGCAACAATGGCTGATACCAGTTTGAAATAAAAGGCCTAAAGCTAGAATAGCTAAAAGCAGTTTTGACAAGCACTTAAGGCCCAGATTAACATTAGTTTGATTGCGACCTGGTATGAACAAAGATGGATGCGGACGGGAAAATCCTGTTCGCATTCGGCATTTAAGGAAGAAGGTTTATTATGAACATGTTTTCACCCGCTGAAATTGTCGCGAATTGCTCCGGCTTGGCAGTTGTTCCTGCTTGGCATACTCGCGGGCTTTCTGATCGGCATGAGCGTGGCGGCCACGAATACCGCCGTCCATGCCATTACAAACGTGTCGGTTTCAAGAATCATCTGCGGGCTGTTGTTTCCGTTCGGTATCGCCATAGTAATGATGACAGGCGCCGAGCTTTTCACGGGCAATAACATGATCGTCATTTCCGTGCTTGACCGCAAGGCGACTGTAGGCGGAATGCTGAGAAACTGGATGTACGTATATCTTGGCAATATGATCGGCGGTGCCGCAATGGGGCTTTTATTATGGAGCTGCCATCTGCGTAATGTGATACACTGAGTTTTCGGAGGTGACCTTTATGAGTATTTTACGGCGTTGTAATCTGAAGAAAATATTATCGGCGGCGTTTTTGCCGGCCCTGCTGCTGGCGGCGTTCTTTGCGTACGCGGCGCAGGCGGCGGGAGCGGAGATTGTCATATTTCATACAAACGACACTCACGGCCGTGTGGAAGGCAACGGGAAAGACATTATAGGGATCGACCGCGTAGCGGCAATACATAAAACCGTGCCCTATTCCATCCTGGTTGACGCGGGAGACGCGCTGCAAGGCCTCGCGATAGCCACGCTGGGCAAGGGAGAGGATATAGTCGCGCTCATGAACGAGGCGGGCTACGACGCGATGACGGCGGGAAACCATGAATTCGATTACGGCTTCGAGCGCCTTGTGGAATTGGAAGGCATGGCGGATTTTCCCTTCCTGGCGGCAAACGTGATGAAGGACGGCAAGCCGCTCTTGAGCGTCTTGGAGATTATTGAAATAAACGGCGTCAAAATCGGAATTTTCGGCGTCACGACGGAAGAGACGGAGCATTTGGCAATGCCCGGAAATGTCAGGGGGCTTACGTTTGAAGACCCGATAAAAGCGGCGCGCGAGACGGCGAAGTCCTTACGCGGACAGGGCGTCCACGTGGTGGCGGCCTTATGCCATTTGGGCGTAACTCCGTACGAGGGGACGTTATCGACGGCTCTTGCGCGCGAAGTCCCTGAGATAGACGTGATCATCGACGGCCACAGCCACACCGCGCTCGAGAACGGCTTGCTCGAAAATGGGGTTCTTATCGCTCAGGCGGGACAGCACGGCGACAACCTCGGCAAAGTGACCATTATCCTGGAAGGCGGCCGAATCGCGTCTAAAACCGCGTCGCTGATAAGCTGCGAGGAAGCGTGGCAAACGCCGCCGGACGGGGCCGTCGCCGCGAAGCTATCCGAAATAAAGGCGGCGCAGGACGTTATATTAAAGGAGCCTGTGGGAGAAGCCGCGGACGCGATGTCAAGCGCCAGAGCGCCCGGCGTGCGCACACAGGAAATGCCGCTGGGCAGCCTTGTGGCGGACGCGTACCGTGAATCCGCCAAGGCCGGTTTAGCCGTAACGAACGGCGGCGACATACGAGCCGACGTCACGCCGGGCGTTATTACAAAGGGCGATATTTTAAACGTCCTGCCGTACGGGAACAAGCTAATGGTTAAAACCGTCACCCCCGTTTTGCTCGCTAAAACTCTGGAAAATGGCGTCAGCGGCATTATCCTCGACGAACAGGGGAATATAGACCACGAAAAATCCGAACAGGGAAGGTTTTTGCATGTATCAGGATTTCGTTTCGGTTACGACCCCTCCGCGCCGGTGGGGAAACGTATCGTTTCCATTACGCTCGACGACGGCGCGGCGTTGTCGTTGAGTGATAATACAACGCGTTTCAGTCTTGCCGGATCCGACTATTTGATGACCGGCGGAGATTATTACACAATGCTCGGCGAGCTGCCGATAGACCGCGATGACCTCGCGGCTGCCGACGAGGCGCTGGCCGTATATATCCGAAAACACTCGCCGGTTTCCGCCCCGAAGGAAGGCCGAATTATCATCCAGGAGGCGAAAACGGCGGACAAAAGAACAGGATGCAAGCTGTCCTATGGGTACGTCGCGCTTGTCCTTATGGGAGCCGCGCTGGTAAAGATGAAGCTGAAGGCGGCGGCGCAAAAATGAACACGGTTTAACATTCTGATACGTTACACTGTTAAGCTGATATGCTAATATTTTCCAAGGATTATTCGTGGGAAAGAGTGTGATCGTTTATGTATGACGCTCCGAGAGAACGTGAGATGGAAAATTCGCCTGTCGTGGCTCTGGTAGACCTTGGGTCGAATTCGGTGCGGCTTATGGTCGTGAGGATCGACCCGAACAAAACCCACACCGTGTTGACCCGTTACAAACAAACGGTGCGCCTGGGCGAGGGGGCGTTCACGAAAAAGCGCCTGACGGAACAGGCGATGGTGCGCACAATCGCCGCCCTGCACAACATAGCCGAGATCCAGAGAGGCTACAATGCCGTGGACGTCGTGGCTTACACCACGGCGGCGGTCAGGGACGCGAAGAACGGCGGCGAGTTCCTTGAGCGGGCGGCCAGGGAAACCGGCGTCCGGTTCGCCGTCATTTCCGGGCTGGAGGAGGCGCGCCTTATACAGATCGGAGTAGGCACAGGGCTGCGGGTAGGAACCGGCCTGCGCTTCGCGGAAAATGACACCGCGCTTTTTATAGACATAGGCGGAGGCAGCACAGAACTCAGCGTTGGGCGCGGCCTGGAGTCTTTACACCTGGATTCGATGAAACTGGGGGCGGTTCGCGTGGCGAACGCTTTCCCTTACGTTTCGGGGCAAAAGCCTATTTCTCCCAAACTATACGATGAAATTCGCCTTTTCGTGCGCAGCAACTCTCTGCACAGCGTTCAGAAATTGCGCGGCATGAAGCTGGATATGATGATCGGCAGCAGCGGAACCATAGAGAACCTGGCCGAGGTATCCGCGGGAGGCAAAAGCCTTTCAATATCGCTTAAAGCCCTCTCCGAGACCGCGAAAAAGCTCTGCTCCGTTTCACTGGAAGACAGGAAAAAAATACCGGGCATACAGCCTCAGAGAGCGGACATCATCGTCGCGGGGGCCGCCGTTCTTCAGACCATCATGGAGGACCTGGGTATGCAGGAGCTTCAGGTCAGCCAAAGAGGGCTGCTCGACGGCATGTTACAGGACTATCTTCTCAGAGGGAAATACGCTTACTTGGATGAGGACAGGTGCTTTCGGGAGCAGAATATTCTGCGCCTGGCGAGGTCGTGCGGCTTCAACGAGCCTCATTCCAAATGGGTGGGCCGCCTTGCCTTGGAGCTTTTCGACAGCGCGGCCAAACTAAAACTGCATCCGTACGGACAGGCCGAGCGCGAGCTGCTTTACTACGCGGGGCTGCTCCACGACATCGGGCTTTTCCTGTCTTTCAACGAGCACCACATTCACAGCCGCTACATCATAAAAAATGCCGAACTCCTGGGTTTCAACCGCGAGGAGATCGACATAATGAGCCACGCCGCGTATTTTCACACAAAATGGTCACCTAAGAAGAACGCCCTTGACCCGTGCTACAATGCACTCGACTCCAAAACCAAGAAAATCTCCCAAATACTGGGATTGTTTCTGAATATGGGAGAAAGCCTGGATCGCAGCCAACAGCAAACCGTGACCTCGGCCGTACTGACTCGAGGCGAAGCAGGAGAAAAAGGAGATAAAGGAGTAGATTTGCGGCTGACACTCACTCAGCCCTCTTACACCGAGCTGTACTCGATAGAAAAGTCAATACCGGCTTTCAAAAAAATCCTCGCCCACGACCTGCGCGTAGCGTCGGGCGATTAAGTTCAAGGCATTGCCTTAATCGTTTTTACGGGGCATTTGTTTACGCATACCATACATAACGTGCACTTTTCGTAGTCAATATGGGCGACGCTGTTTTCAATCGTTATGGCCCCCGCCTCACACAGTTTCTGGCAGACTTTGCAGCCTATGCAGCCGGCGCGGCAGTTTGCTCTCACTACCTTGCCCGTGTCCATCGAGTTGCACAGAACCCGGACTTTGCTTTTTTCCGGAACCATTTCAATCAGTTTTTTGGGGCAGGCCGCGACGCACTTGCCGCAGGCGGTACATTTCTTCCCGTCAATTCCGGCGATGCCGTCGGTTATTTTTATGGCCCCGAACGGGCAGGAATTTTTACAGCTTCCAAGCCCTATGCAGCTATACGCGCATGACTTATTCCCGCCGGTGGCCAGTTGAGACGCGGCCACACAGCTTTTAGGGCCGTCGTAGATGTAATTTCTTTTTACGTTGTCATCCTTCCCGTTGCATTTTACGAACGCGATTTTTCTTTCCGACGCCACAGGGTTGATCCCCATGGCGTCGGCAATTTGGGCGGCGGCGGTTGCTCCGCCCACAGGGCAGCCGTTATAGCCGGCGTCTTTTTTTGTGACGGCCTCCGCGAATACGGCGCAGCCGGGAAAACCGCAGCCGCCGCAGTTGGTGCCGGGCAAAACGCCGATTATCTGTTCCACTTTGGGGTCAACCCGAACGGCGAACTTTTTGGCCGCAAAGCCGAGCAGAGCGCCGAAAACGAGGGACAGGCCGCTTACGCTGAGAATCGTGTACAGTATGCTCGCTGTCATGTCGTCAAAACTTTATCAAGCCCTGAAATCCCATAAGCGCGATACTCATCAGCCCGGCCGAAAACAGGGCAAGCGGGAAGCCTTTGAATATCTCGGGGATATCGGGATTGTTGTCGGATTTTTCGCGTACCCCGGCCAGCAAAAGCAGCGCGAGCAGAAAACCGATTCCCGCGCCGGCGCTGTTGACGACCGCTTCGGTAAAGGAGTGCGGGTCTTTTACGTTGATGAGGGTAACGCCGAATATCGCGCAGTTCGTCGTTATCATGGGGAGAAAAATACCTAACGACGCGTAAAGCGCGCGGAATGATTTTTTCAGAAACATCTCGACAAACTGCACCAGCGAGGCGATGATCAGAATGAACACCACCGTTTGAAGGTAGCCGGCGTTGAGCGGCACTAAAATATAGTGATAAAAAGGATGGGTTATCGCGGAGGCCAGCGTCATGACGAACAAAACGGCAAACCCCATGCCAAGGGCGGTCTCGGTTTTGTTTGAAACCCCGAAAAAAGGGCACATCCCTAAAAACTGCGTCAAAACGTAGTTGTTTACGAGAGCCGCCCCTATCAGCACCATAAACGGATTCATCCGCTCAGTCCCCCTTTCGTAGCCCGAAAATACGCCCGGTGTGCCCGGTAAAATTTCATTACCATTATAATTACCCCCAGCGTAAAAAAGGCCCCCGGCGCCATCAGCATGATAAGCACGTGCGCGGACGGGTCAGCCAGCAGCTCAAAGCCGAACACCGAACCGTTGCCTAAAAATTCGCGGATAACGCCCAGCGTCATCAGCCCCAGGGTAAACCCCAGCCCCATGCCAAGCGCGTCCGCGGCGGAGGGCAGAACTCCGTTTTTTGACGCGAAAGCCTCCAGGCGGGAAAAAACCATACAGTTGACGACAATGAGGGGTATAAAAATGCCAAGGGCCTCATTGATTGCCGGAGGCGCGTACGCCTCCATCAAAAGCTCCAGAATGGTGACGAACCCGGCGACGATTATAACGAACACCGCTATCCGTATCTCGTTGGGAATAACCTTGCGCAAAACGGAAATCGCGGCGGACGCGCAAACCATGACCGCGGCGGTGGAAAGCCCCATGCTGATGCCGTTTATCGCCGAAGTCGTGACGGCAAGCAGCGGGCACAGGGCGACAAGCTGTATAAAGATGGGGTTCTCGTCAACTATTCCTTTTTTTAAAAGTTTGTAATAGCTCATTTCAGGTCACTCCCCCGATACCCTTTCTGCATACCACTTTATAGCTTCGTTGACGGCGTCGGTGACGGCTTGCGTCGTAATCGTCGCGCTTGTGATGGCGTCAATTTCATCGTCGTGCGGGCGCGACCTGACGACTTTTAGCGGAACCAGCTTCCTTCCTTCATATTTGCTGTAAAACCTCTCGGTCGCGGCAAGCGCCCCAAGCCCCGGCGTTTCGCTGTGCCTCAGCACGCGTATGCCCGCGACCGCGTCGTCTTCTTTTGAAATGCCGACCATCATGTTGATCGCGCCGCCGTATCCGCCGGGGGAAAGCTCCACTATCCAGCCGATTGTTTCGCCGCCGTTAAAGGCTTCAAACACCCTGTCCAGGCTCCCGCTCTTTTCTGCTTTTCCTGCTTTTTCCGCCGGAATCTCCTGAAAAGCGTCGGCCCGCGTTAAAATTTCCCTCATCATTTTTTCCCGCGCCTTTTTATGTTGGTTCGCGATGGGTTCTAAAGTAACCGCGTGGGTCAGAACCAGCAGCGCCGTGGTAACAGCCGCCACAAAGAAAAGATAGGACGCTGGTTTTATTACGTGCTTCACGCCATCCTCCTCCCTTTGCCATAGACGCGCGGCCTGACGTATTTGTCGATCAGCGGCACAAAAATGTTCATTATAAGGATGGCGTAGCTGACCCCTTCCGGGTAGCCGCCGTAAAACCTTATAATGACGGTCAGCAAACCGCATCCTATGCCCATGATTATTTTTCCGTTCAGGGTTATGGGGGTTGTGGCGTAATCCGTGGCCATAAAAAACGCCCCCAGCATCAAACCGCCCGACAGCACCTCATAAAGCACATAAGCGGAAAAGTAGGACTCCCGCCCCAGAACGAACGCGAACACGGCAAAGCTCCCTATGTAAAACACGGGTACTCTCCAATTTATGACGTTTCTGTAAATCAGGTAAACCCCTCCGGCGATAAGGGCGGCCGCGCTGGTTTCCCCTATACATCCCCCTATTTTCCCGAAAAGAAGCGCCGAATAATCGGCCATTTGCGGCACAAACTCCGGATTCCCTTTTATTACTGCCAGTTGAGTCGCGCTTGTCACCGCGTCGGGCGTCGTCAAAAACGTCCAGTTGGTCATGTGCATGGGAAACGACGCAAGCAAAAACGCTCTTGCCGCAAGCGCCGGGTTTACAAAATTCGAGCCCAGCCCGCCAAACAACTGCTTGACCGCGATAATCGCGAAAAAACTTCCGACGGCGGGAAGCCACAAAGGAACCTCCGGCGGGAGGTTAAACGCCAGTAAAATCCCCGTGATGACGGCGCTGAGGTCGTTTACCGTGACTTTTTTACCGGCGACCTTCTGGAACAGAAACTCCGCCAAAACCGCGGACAAAACGGACATCCCCATTGTGAAAAACGCGCTTATCCCATAGTAATATACTCCCAGCGCGCAGGCGGGGGAAAGCGCGATAATCACGTCGCCCATGCGCCTGACGACCGTGTCCGTGCCATATATGTGGGGCGGTGAAGATACCGTCAGCATTTGATGCTTCATCGCGCGGCTCCCTCCTTATTTTCTACGCTTGGCAAGCTCAACTCTTCTTCTGGTGCGGATTGACTCCGACAGCCGCCTTTTGGCGGGGCATATGTAAGAACAGCTTCCGCATTCTATACAGTCGAGTCCGTTATGCTCCAAAAACATCCCGCTGCTCTCCCGTAAAACGTCCGTGTTCAGCTCTATGGGTATGAGGCCCGACGGGCAGTGCTCGACGCATTGCCCGCAGCGGATGCAGTTTTTCTCAGGCGGGATGCGCGTCTCGCTTTCGGTAAGGAAAAGCACCCCGGACGTGGTTTTAACGACCGGCACGTTTATATCGAAAATGGCCACTCCCATCATGGGGCCGCCCACGACTATCTTTGCCGGGCTGTGTTTGAGCCCCCCGGTCATCTCGACCAGGTCGCTCAATTTAGTGCCGATGCGCGCTTTATAGTTGCCCGGATTTTCAATCGCGCCGCCCGTCAGCGTGACGACCTTGCGCATGAGAGGGCGTCCCCTGAAAACGGCGCGGTGCACCGCTATAACGGTATCCACGTTGTTGACGATACAGCCTGCGTCAAGCGGAAGCCCGCCCGACGGGACTTCCCTTCTCTTAATCGCGCTGATGAGCTGTTTTTCCGAGCCCTGCGGGTATTTTGTTTTAAGAACCGCCACTCTGATGTTGGGTACGTTCGCGCAGCTTTTTCTTACCGCTTCGATGGCTTCCGGCTTGTTGTCCTCAATGGCGATAAAGCCCCTGGCGTTTTGAATCACTTTCAGAATGATCCGCAGGCCAAGCACGAGCTGATCCGATTCCTCCAGCATGACCCGGTTGTCCGTGGTGAGATACGGCTCACATTCGCTGCCGTTGACGATGACGGTGTCTATTTTTTTATCAGGCGGAGGCGAAAGTTTTACATGGGTCGGGAACCCCGCGCCGCCAAGCCCGACTATCCCGGCTTCCCGGATGATGGATAAAATATCTTCTCTTGAAAGATCGTCGAAAGAGTTGCGCGGCTTGATGCTTTCGTGTTCGGAGTACTCGCCGTCGTTTTCGATGATTATCGAGTTCACTATCGTGCCGATTGCGGTTAAATGCGGGCGTATGTCCTTCACGGTTCCCGACACGCTGCTGTGTACCGGCGCGCTCATAAAGGCGTCGCTGTCGCCTATTTTTTCTCCCAGCAATACCTTTTGCCCTATTTCAACAAGCGGCTTGCAGGGCGCTCCCAAATGCTGCAAAAGAGGAAAAACCATCTCGTTTTTTACCCCGGGAAGCAGCACTTTTATAGGCACGTTTTCCGTGTATTGCTTTTGTTCGTTGGGATGTATCCCTCTTTTGAAAGTAAAAGGCATGACCGCTTACCCCCGTGTTCGCCCTTTATTGTTCAATCAGCATTTTCGCGCCGTCTATCAGGTATTCCATGCCCGAGCTTACGGTGAGAATCATGGCTACCCACATCAGCGCCATTCCCCCCGGCAATTTCAAAATCAGGAGGCTTATGGCGACAATCTGAAACACGGTTTTGACCTTGCCTCCGCGCGAGGCGGCTATCACAACGCCCTCGGCCGACGCCACCAGCCGCAGCCCCGTCACCACAAATTCCCGCGTTATTATGACGACGACGATCCATGCCGGAACCCGCCTGAGCTCAACCAACGCCACCATCGCCGCGATGACCAGCACCTTGTCGGCCAATGGGTCGATAAACTTGCCCAGGGTCGTGACCAGTTTGTGTTTACGGGCTATGTAGCCGTCCAGCGAGTCGGTCAGCGCCGCCACGATGAAAACGCCGCCCGCGAGGAAGTCCCCCCACGTAATGTATCCCCCCCCAAGGTCGGGCAGGTATGGAACGCGGATATTTATTTTCAGGGACAAAAGCAAAAGCACCAACGGCGCCAGAAAAACACGTACCAGACTGATCGTGTTGGGCAGATTCAGCACCTTGCTTAATTTGGGATTCAAAAAAACAAACCTCCCCACGTCAAAACATACCTAACTATAGCATATAAGTGCGCTATCTTCCCCAAGAGCAAAAACTAACCTCGCGCGTCACAAAAATATGTCCGGGAGATATTTTCTCACGGACATATTTTACGCTCAAAATCATCTTTTATGGATTTTTTACACTCCCCAAACCTGAATTTCCCAATCTCCGCTGCGTTCGGTGCGCTCGTAGATTTTTTCGTCCCATTTTTGCCCCGCTTGCCCAAAGCGCTCGTCGCATACGATAAGGTGGGCCTCCGTCGCGTTGCTTCGAGCCGCGTAACGCGCCGTTTGTTCCAGACCGTCGGGCAACACCCGCTCGGGGACGGGCGTTCTGTTTCGGATCGTCTTCAATTCCAGCACGAACCGCTGTTCTTTTTGGTCTTCCCTTACGGCATTTTTTGGATAGCGCCAGCGAACCATAAGGTCCACACGTCCGCTCCCCAGCGCGTATTCCCGGCTGATAAGGCCGCCGCCGTTCACTATCCGCTGCAAAAATGCCTGCAGCAGCAACTGAAATCCGGCTTCTTTGTAATCGAATCGCTCCAGCCAGCTCTCCGAGTTTTCACGGAAAAATTGCTGAAACTCGCGGAGAAGTTTCTTCATGTCGAGCTTTCCGCCCGGTTCCACATACCAGGGCTGCGTGGCTCGGGAAGTCAGATTGACCTGCATCACCCAGGACAACTCGCGCGGAAGGATTTCGCGATAGATGCCGTTGGAAATTACGTAGTTTCCATTATCTTCCCGCAGCAAGCCAAGATCAATCACGTACTGTATGTCATCCGGCGCGGGCTTGTTTATCCAATTTTCTCCCGCGATAACCGCCTCCAACACACTATGTACCCGCGGTTCCTTCAGTTTGTGGACAAGCTGGTCGAGGTGCGTCGCGCGAGAGATGATGAGCTGACTCGCTGCTTCGTCTATGATGTCCAGGGAGATACGGGTTTTGCGGTCACGCCCCTCCGGAATTTCCGCCGTGGCCTGGTTCGCCAGGGCGTTGACCAGCCAGGGCTGACCGCGCGTCAAGTCCCATGCCTTCGGATAGATATTTTCTTCAAAGACTTGTCCTGTCGCTTCGGTGTGCTGAAGATATAGTTCCCGAACCTCCTCTGCGGAGAAGTTCCCCAAGCGCAGAGATTTGGCTTTGACGTTGAAGCAACTGCCTCCGGTGACTATTTCTCCATCCGATCTATGGATACGGTAGTCATGTATGTCGCGCACTCCGCAAAGGATGACGGAAATCGGGGCGAGTTGAGGACGATTTGCGTAGGCATCCCGTAGTTGACGTAATACGGAGACCAGCGTGTCGCCGATAAGAGCGTCTATTTCGTCGATAAAAAGCACAAGAGGTTTGTCGAGTTTGGCGCAAACACGTGCCAGCATAGAAGAAAGCGCCTTAAACGCTCCATCTTTTTCAAGAATGGGCGATACCCATTCGTACGGTTCGGGGTCGTTGAGAAAATACATAAACCTTTGCCCTAGTGAGGAGAGGATGGCGCGCATACCTTTTTCGACGTCGTTACGCGCCACCTGAGCCGGTTCTACGTTGATATAAGCGCAGTGATATATGCCTTCCTCGTTTATCTTCCTGACCATCGCCAGCAATGACGTGGTCTTTCCTGTCTGCCTTGGGGCGTGCAGGATAAAATAACGTTTCCGGTCGATCAACAAACGAACTTCATCGTAGTTAATCCGCCGCAGGGGGTCAAGCATATAATGATCTTCCAAAATACCGGGCCCCGCCGTGTTGAAAAATTTATCTATTTTGGGTATGTACATTTTAGATATCGACCTCGCGCGTCACAAAAATATGTCCGGGAGATATTTTCTCACGGACATATTTTACGCTAACAACGCGATTTATCATAAGAGAAGGTTGGGTTTCCCTTCCATCCTCTCAAATGTGCTGGAAAAAAAGCGACATAAACGCTACAATTTTTGTTATGTTTGCGATGACGTAGGAAACGGGGTAATAAGTATCGCGATACGCACTAAATACGCGGCGCAGGTGGCGTACGTGGGCACGAAATACGCGGGGTGGCAGCGCCAGGCCGAGGCGCTGGGTGTTCAGCAGGTACTGGAAGAGGCGCTTCAGCGCCTCTCGGACGGGCCTGTCAAGGTTGTCGGCGCTGGGCGTACGGACAGCGGGGTACACGCTGTCGGGCAGGTGGCGTCGTTCATTATGAGCAGGGAATGGGACGCCGACCGCCTGGCGATAGCCGCGAATTTTTATCTGCCCCCGGACGTGTCGCTGATGTGCGCGAGAAGGGTGCCGGACGATTTTGACGCGCGGCGTAACGCGCTGTGGAGAGAGTACCGATATTTTATATGGCACGGCGGAAGCTGCTGGCCGCACCTGCGGGATATGACATGGTGGCGCAAACATCAATGGGACGCGGATTATGTACGGGAAGCCTGCCGTATTCTGGAAGGAAACCATGATTTCCGCGCTTTCTGTAAAACAGGGGAGTGCCCTGAGGAAAGTACGCGAACCATTTCGCGCCTGAGGTATAAAAAAATCGGCGGACTGTCTGTAGTGACCGCCCGCGCGCCGTCTTTTCTTATGAATATGGTGCGCATTATAGTGGGCAGCCTCGACAGGGTCGGGCGCGGTAAGGAGCCGGTGTCCTGGGTCAGGGAACTTTTGGGTGAAGCCGGCGGGGGCCGGGAACCGGAACGCAGGTTCAGCGGAGCCACGGCGCCGGCGTGCGGGCTTTATTTTTGGCGGGCCGCTTACGAGGATTTCGTTTTTGCAGGTGAGCCGAGGTCAATTTTAGGAGGAGTAACTAATGTTTGGGACAGATATCGGGATTGACCTGGGAACGGCCACAATCCTCATTTTTGAAAAAAGGCGCGGGGTTGTGCTCAGAGAGCCGTCTGTGGTGGCGCTGAATACCGAGACGGGCAGCATCCTGGCCGTGGGCTACGAGGCCAAAAACATGGTGGGCAGGACTCCCGGCAGCGTGGTTTCCGTGCGTCCGCTGCGCGATGGCGTCATAGCCGACTACTCCATGACCGAGGCAATGCTCCAATATTTCATAAAACGCATCACCAGAGGACGGGATCGTTTTTTCAAACACAGGGTGATGATATGCGTGCCGACCGGCGCGACCGACGTGGAGCGGCGCGCGGTGCTCGAAGCCGCGCTGGAGGTCGGGGCTAAGGAAGCCTATTTGATAGAAGAGCCGATGGCCGCCGCCATAGGCGCCAACCTGAACGTCGAGGAAGCTAGGGGGAAGATGATCGTCGATATCGGCGGAGGAACCACCGACATCGCCGTCATATCCCTCGGTGGAGTGGTTGTTTCCAAGTCTTTGCGAATCGGCGGGGATAAATTCGACGAGGGAATCATGAGATACCTGCGCAGGCAGTACAACCTCGCAATAGGCGAACAGACGGCCGAAAATCTTAAAATCATGATAGGCACGTGTATCCCGCTGGAGGAAGACCTGCGCATGGCTATCAAGGGGCGCGACCTTATACAGGGGCTTCCGCGTCAGATAGAGGTGTCGAGTTCAGCCGTCAACATGGCCATAGGGGAACTGGTTCAGACTTTGGTTGACGGAGTGCGCAACGTTTTGGAGCTAACGCCGCCCGAACTTTCAGCCGATATTATTGACAGAGGGATAGTGCTCACGGGCGGGGGGTCCCTGCTCAACGGACTGCCGGAGCTGATAACCCAACAGACGGGGATCAACTGCTTCACCGCCGAGAACCCGATGGAGTGCGTGGCGCTCGGCACCGGAAAGGCTCTCTCTGAAATAGACAGGCTGCGCAACTCCGGACGCCACAACATTCTGGTGAACGTGGCGAAAGGCCGAAAGCGCAAGTACTGATTACTTTAAAAGTGGAGGTTCCCAGTGCATCGAGGACTTTATGCGGCCGCTTCGGCCATGCTGGTGCAGGAGACCAATCTGGACGTAGTGACGAATAATTTGGCCAACGTCGATACCGCGGGCTTTCGCAGGAGGGTTTCGGCCAACGCTGAGTTCAGCGCGCTGATGAACCGAATCGAAAAGATCTCCGAGGACGGGGAGACCAAGATAACCACGTACCCGCCCTTTACCATGAACTGGAGGGGCAAGCAGATCATCGGCGGCATGGCCCTTGCCAACGTCTATTCCCAAAGTTTTATGGACACGCAGCCCGGCATAATAAAAACCACCGACAATCCTTTAGACGTGGCCATAAACGGGCCGGGGTTTTTCGCCGTTCAGGACGAAGCGGGCAACACGTACTACACCCGGCAGGGGAACTTTCTGGTGGGGGCGGACGGGAACATCGTCACGCTCGACGGAATGACCCTTCAGAGCGACGGCGGCCCCATAGGCGTGGAAGAGGGAACTTCCGTGGAAATACTGAACAACGGCCAGGTGCTCGTCGACGGCGAGTTGGTGGGGGAGATAGCGCTGTTTACCTTTGAAAATCCCACGTATCTCCAGCAGGTGGGAAGGAACTGCCTCATCGCCAACGAAGACTCCGGCGAACCCGTCCCGGTGGATGACGTCAGGTTGGTGCCGGGCACTCTGGAGTCCTCCAACGTCAGCGTCGTGGAGGAAATGGTGCGGATGATAGAGGCCCACAGAGCCTACGAAGGGGCGTCCAAGGCCCTTATGACCCACGACGAGTCAACCGGCAGGCTGATAGCGTCCTTTGGAAGGCAATAGGAATTTGAGGAGGAATCAGAAATGTTAAGAGCACTCTGGACCAGCGCGTCCGGCATGATCGCCCAGCAGACAAACCTTGATGTCGTGGCGCACAACCTCGCCAACGTAAATACCACCGGCTACAAGAAGCGGCGCGCGGACTTTCAGGATCTGCTCTACCAGATATGGCGCCAGCCCGGCGCTCCTGTGGACCCGGATTCGACTATACCCACAGGAGTACAGGTGGGTCTTGGAACTCGCGTCATCGGCACTCCCATGTTCATGACGGAGGGCTACATGCAGGTGACGGACAATCCTTTGGATTGGGTAATAGCCGGGCGTCACGGTTATTTTCAAGTGGTCATGCAGGACGGCATGGTCGCGTACACCAGAGCCGGCTCCTGGCAGGTGGACGGCGCGGGCCAGATAGTCAACCACGAAGGTCTGCTGCTGGAGCCTGCCATTGTAATCCCGGAGGACGCCGTTGAAATTATACTCAGCAACGACGGTACCGTTTCCGTCAAACTGGCCGGACAAACGGCAACTGAGGAAATCGGGCAGCTTGAATTGGCGCGCTTTGTCAACCCCGCGGGGCTGCAGGCCCTTGGAAGCAATTTATTTCTTGAAACCGACGCGAGCGGAGCTCCCATAATGGGCATACCCGGCGAAGACGGACTCTCCCAGGTCCGCCAGGGCATTCTGGAGATGTCCAACGTTCAGGTGGTGGACGAGATGGTCGGTATGATTATCGCTCAACGGGCTTACGAAGCTAATTCCAAAGGAGTACAGACCGCGGACGACCTCCTGCGAATAGCCAACGGGCTGAAACGCTAAACATGCGTCAATGTACGGGGCGGAGAGTTCTCCGCCTTTTTTTTGTTTTTTCACTCATATTGTTTTTCCCGTGTTTCGCCGCCGGCGCGGCCGAAACTCTGCAAATTTCCATGCCTGACGTCGTGAGGGTGGAAGGCGATGCCTGCTCTCTTTCTGAGGTTGCCGATATAAGCGGGCCTCGTGTTTTGGCGAATCGGGCGGGAGAACTGCTTTTGACGATAGAAAACGGCGTCATCACCAGGGAGCAGGTAATTTCGGCGCTGAGAGTAAGCGGCCTGGAAAGCGTGCGCGTGGAACTGAGGATGCCGAGCGCCGTGAGGGTGGAAAAAGGTACCCGCGAGTCCGGGCCGTCGTTTCGGGAGACAGACCGGGGAGACTTGGCGGAGCTTGTAAAATACCTTGCGGCCTGGGACGGAGAGGTTGAGGTGCAACACCAGGGAGGAGTGCCGGCGGGCCGTCTCGTGGCGCCCGCGTCCATAGTCCCCGGAACGTCCGCCGCCACGCTGAGGTTTCGCGACGATTGGGGCGCGGAGCGCTCGCTGGCGGTGCGGCTTATCTGGACTCAGCCCGTCCTTGTCCTGACCCGCTCTTTGAGGAGGGGCGAAGTTTTGAAGGAAACGGACGTGATGGTTCGTCAAATCCGCGTGAACAGGCCGGGGGTATATGTCTCGAAGTTCGCCGACGTCGCCGGCAGGACCGTTACAAAAAATATTTCTCAGGGAGAGGCGTTGACTTTTAATTTATTGACCAACGCGCCGATAATAGAAAGAGGAAAAGGAGTT
>WRKN01000039.1 GCA_009778055.1 Synergistaceae bacterium | reverse complement strand
CTTGGCCAAACTCGGGAAAACAGAAGCCGTGAAGTTACCGGGCCGAGAGAAAAAACGGGCCCTTCGTGTCGCCCCCGCGCCGCGCCTCCCCGCCGCAGGACGGGCAAACGGTTTCGAGCCACTCCGGCATGTCCAGCAGCGGCGAGCGCCCGACGTCCGTGACCGTAACGTCCTCCGGCAGCAGGACGGGCAGCTCTTCTTCCGGCACTGGAACCATGCCGCATTTCGGGCAGTGCACAAAGGGAATCGGCGTACCCCAGTAGCGTTGGCGTGAAATCAGCCAGTCGCGCAGGCGGAAGTTAACCTCACGCTTACAATAGCCCTCTTTCTCGCCCCAGTCGATCATCCGCCGGATGGCTTCCGGGGTTGGCAGCCCGTCGAACTGCCCGGAGCTGAAGCTCACACCGTCGTCCTCAAACGCGGCTTTCATCGTGTCCCCGTCCAGGAGTTCGCCTGCCTCGGGCTGAATGACCGGGACGACTTTTATCCCGTACTTCCGGCAGAATTCAAAGTCTCGCTGGTCGTGGGCGGGAACGCCCATGATGGCCCCCGTGCCGTAGTCCGTCAAAATATAATTGGCTATCCATATGGGAACAGGCTCTTTCGTCACCGGGTGAACTCCGGTGAAGGGCGTCAGAAAGCCAAGTTTCTCGCCCCCCGCGGCGGAGCGCTCGATTGCGCTTTGAGAGACGCATTTGGCGACGAAGTCCGACATTTCTTTCGCCGCGGCGTCAGAGCCGTTCTCGGACAGTTTGGCGATCATAGCCCCCACAAGCTCGTGTTCCGGCGCGAGGGCTATGAAGGTTATGCCGTACACGGTGTCGAATCGCGTGGTGTACGCTTCTATGGTGTAGTCCAGCTCGTTTACCCTGAAATACAGCCTGGCGCCTTCCGAGCGGCCCAGCCAGTTGCGCTGCATTATACGGACTCTCTCCGGCCAGCCCGTCAGCCGCGAGTCGATGTTGTCCAGCAGTTCCTGGGCGTAATCGGTGATTTTTATGAACCATTGCTCCAGGCTTTTCTTGACGACCGGCGTGGCGCAGCGCCAGCACCCGCCGTTGACGACCTGTTCGTTAGCGAGCACCGTCCCGCACGGCTCGCACCAGTTGACCGGGGAGTTCTTACGGTAGACCAGGCCCTTTTTATACATCTGAAGGAAAATCCACTGGTTCCAGCGGTAGTAGTCGGGGTTGCAGCTCTCGACGCGCCGCCTCCAGTCGTAGCTGTAACCCATCCGCTTGAGCTGGCTTGTCATCTCCTCGATGTTGTTCCACGTCCACTCGTGGGGCTTTGTTTTATATTTGATGGCGGCGTTCTCCGCGGGCATCCCAAAGGCGTCGAAGCCCATGGGGTACAGAACGTTCATTCCCTTCTTGCGGAGAAAGCGCGCCAGCATGTCTCCCATCGAATAGTTGCGCACGTGCCCCATGTGCAGCGCGCCGCTTGGGTACGGGAACATCTCCAGGCAGTAGAACTTCGGCTCCGCGGTATTTGTCTCCGCCTCGAAGCACCGCCGCTCCTGCCATATTTTTTGCCACTTCGTCTCTATATTTTGGAAATCATAGGCCATAGCTCGCTCCTCGCCGGCTCACTGCTTATGCTCTTTGTTTTTAGATCGCCGCCGTACGTTCGTTGATTCTGGCGGCCAGCGCCTGCACCTCTTTTGCCTGGGCTTCAAAGCCGCTTCGGCCCATGAGGCCGTAGGTGTAGTCTTTGCCCTGTTCGACCCCGGGCTGGTCGAAGGGGTTGACCTCCATAAGGTAGCCCGTCATGCCTGTCACGTACTCGTAGAACTGGATCAAGCCGCCCAGGTGATAGGCGTCCAAAACCGGGAGCGAGAGACCGACCACCGGACGGCCGGCTTTCGACAGCGCGGCCGCCGTCGCGGAGGCCTCGAAGTTGCGAAGCTCGTCCATAGATTTCCCATATAAATAGGAAAGTTTTTCAAAAGCCTTCTCCTGAGCCGCCGGAAGGGCTATGTCTTTTTGTCCGTGCGCCACGGTCACGATAGTATAGAGCTTGTCGTCCGGGCCGGATGTGTAGAGCTGAATCTGCGAATGCTGGTCGATTGCCCCCAAAGCCCGCACCGGCGTGGAACCCTGGCCGTTCTTGCCGACCGACTCCCCCCACAGTTGGGCGAACCACTCGCCGAAACGCTCCAGGGGATCCGAGTAGGGCATGAGGACGTTCATGTTGCGGTTCTTGTTCATATGGAGGAAGGAGAGCCCGGCCATAATCCAGGCCGGATTTTCCAGCACGGATTCCGCTTTTGCCACGGCTTCATCCATAGCGGCGGCGCCGGACATAAGGGCCTTGCAGTCAATACCCAAAGCCCAGCCCGACAGCAGGCCGACGCATGACAGGACGGAAAAGCGCCCCCCCACGTCCTCCGGCAGGATCAGGCTCTTGCAGCCGATCTCGTCCACAAATGGGCGCAGTATGCCCTTGTCTTTGTCCGTGACCACGACAACCCGCTCGCGGGCCGCCGCGTCGCCCAGCCTGTCGCGCAGCTTCTCCCAGAAAAACAGAAAGTTGGCGGCGGTTTCGGCTGTGCTGCCGGACTTGCTAACGACGATCACCGCCGTGTTTTCCGGGTTGATAAGCTCCCATATGGCGCGGCTGTCGATTGGATCCACGTTGTCGGACATGAAAAAGCGCGGGCCGCCGCGTTCGGCGTTGGGTATCTCGTTCCAGTAGGGAGGGAGAAGCGCGCCGTGCAGCATCAGGTTTCCAAGAGCGGAGCCTCCTATGCCCACCTGCACTATCGACTCCCGCGTGGCCAGCCATCGGGCAAGAGTCTGTATTTCGTCGGTGTTGCGCTTGGGCAGGTTGATCCATCCAAAGCCCTCTTTACCCGCGGCCGCGTTTTGGCGCAGCCAGGCGTCGCCGCTCTTGAATTTGGGCAAGAGGCCCTCCAGGTTGGCAAACGTCACGGCGCGTTCGCCGTCCGTGAAAGCGGCTCCGTATGCCAGCGACAAAAGCGTTTTTTCGTTCATTGAAACAACCCCTCCTCGTGATGATAGTTTTTTCTATTATACTTTTGAAAGACCGATTTAACGCTTTTTTAATAATTCCTCAAGACGTTCGCGCATGGCGTCGTACTCCAGGTTGTCCATCTGTTCTTTCAGCCAGGTTATCAATTCCCCGCCGGTTTCGTATTCGTACTGCTCCAGCTCGCCCATAACATCCTCCATCTGAGAGGATTTGAAATGCGCCGCCGCCTCCAACAGATTCTGCAATAACGAGGACTCCGGCTCCGGCAGGCGTTCCTTTGGCTTATCCGCTCCGGACGCCTCCGCCGCGTGCTTCAAAACTTCCGTAAGGCCGGCGATCAGGGATTCCAAGTGCGCGATAAAAGCCCCGTTGCTCAACCGCACCGTCTCGAAATCTCCGGATTTCGCCGCGCGTTCCAGCGCTTCGGCGCGGCTTCCCGCCTCGCTCGCGCAGATTCCGTAAGCCGCGCCCTTGATTCCGTGAACGGTGATGGCGTACTCCGTCAGGCTTCCCTCCCTGAGATTTCGCAAAATAGAAAGCAGCCCCGGCGTGTGGGTCACGAAAGAACGCAACACCCCCAGGTAAACCGTCTCGTCGCCGTACCGCTCCAGCCCGGCGGACAGGTCTATGCCGTCTACGCTGTGTTTATCCAGTATTTGCGAAGGGAGAGGAGGGCCGGTTTTCTTGACTTCTTGCGCTTTCGCCTGTTCGGCAAGCCATAACGTCGCTTCGCTCTGCTTGCCGCGCACCCATTTGTTCAGAACCTTGTCGAGTCGTATGACGTCAATCGGCTTGGCAAGAAAATCGTTGAAGCCGTTGGCCAGAAACATTTCCCTGTTACCGACCAGGGCGTTGGCGGTCAGCGCCACGACAGGAACTTTCAGCGCGTACTCGGTTTCTATCTCGTTTCGGATAACGCGCGTCGCTTCTATCCCGTCAATTTCGGGCATCATGTGGTCCATAAACACCACGTCGTACAGAACTTTTTCCTCCCGAATCTTTTCTATAGCCTCTTTCCCGCTGCCGGCAAAATCTATCGTCAGGCCATAGGGCGTCATAAGCCCCTTGGCGACGTCCAGGTTGGTTGGCAGATCGTCTACAATAAGCACCCTGCCGTATGGCATATACGCCCGTACAAGGTTTTGGGCCTTGCCTCCGCCACCGCGGTCTTCCATGAAGTGGAAATTAACAAGGGCTTCCGTCGTGTCTTTGCCTATAGGGGTCTCGTCAATGATTTGCTGCGTGATTTCCACTGTGAAAGCTGATCCTTTGCCGTACTCGCTTTCCAGCGTTATAGCGCCGTCCATTAAATCCACGAGCCTTTTTGTGACCGAAAGCCCGAGTCCGGTTCCGTCGACGTTGCGATTGGCTTGCGTGTCCAGTTGGGAGTAGTCCGAAAAAATTTTTTTGAAGTTATCTTCTTTTATGCCGACGCCTGTGTCGCTCACGGTAAAAATAAGCCGCGCGCCGCCATTCTCGCACAGCCGTTCCCATTCTATCCGGAAAGTTACCTTTCCCGCCTCGGTATATTTGAAAGCGTTGGAGAGCAGGTTGTTCAAGACGCGCTTTATCCGCAGCTTGTCGCCGCGCAGGATGATTGGGATGGTCTCGTCGATCGAAAGCTCGAAGGAAATGTCTTTCAAACCGATCCGCGTGGCATTGAGCTGCACCACGTCGTTGACAAGGCTTGCGATGTCGTAGTTGAACAGCGCCAGATCAAAATTTCCGGTCTCTATTTTGGTTATGTCCAAAATATCGTCGATTATGCCCAGGAGGCTGGCGCCCGATTTGTAAATCGTTTCGAGGTTTTTGCGCGTCCCCTCCGGGTGGTTGTTTTGCATCTCAATTTCGGTAAGGCCGATGACCGCGTTGAGAGGTGTGCGGATTTCATGGCTCATCGTGGCCAGAAAGTGGCTTTTGGACTTCGAGGCGGCCTCGGCCTCGGCTTTCGCCAGTAACAACGCCTCATAGCGCTCCATCAATTGGTCTATCATGACGCTGAAAGCGTCCGTGAAATCACTCATTGCCGTCACGCCGTGGCGATGTCTGCCTGTTTCGCCGCCCTGCGCCGGGGCGGAAAACTGTCTAAGCGAACTTGACAGCGTCTGGAAAGACGCCATCATTTCTTCGTTGGAGTCGTCGCGGCCGTCAAAAAAACGGGCGTCCTTTGAAAAGGTGTTGGTCAGGAGCTTGGCTAGGGTTCTTGTCTCGGATATGCTGTCGGCAAAGCGCTGCATCCCTAGGAAAGATATAAACTCCTCCATGGAAAAATCGGCCGCCGCCGCGGTTTTTACGACAGATCCGTCCTGCATGGCCGCCACCCGGTCGGCTATATGCAGCAGATCGTCCACGCGATGGCATATGTAGACTATTCCTATATTCTTTTCATCCTTCAGCCTGCGCAGCACGCCGAAAAGACTTTCGATTTCCTTCGCGGTAAGGCTGGAAAGCGGCTCGTCCAATATCAGGACCTTGGCGTTTATCGCAAGGGCTCTGGCTATTTCGATGAGCTGTTTTTGGTAGACCGGCAGCTTATCCGTAAACTGTTTCAGTTCAAAATCCATTCCCAGCCATTGCAAAACTTCCAGGCCCAGCTTTTTTTTAGCTTCCTTTCCGCCTTTGAACCGGCGGCCGCTGGTGGCTTCCCAGCCAAGGAAAATATTTTCGCCGATAGACAGGTTGGGGCACAGCCCCGACTCCTGGCGAATAACGGCCAAGCCGAACCGCCTCGCTTTTCTTGGGGTTAGCCTCCTGACCGGCGACCCGGAAAACAAAATAACGCCGCTGTCTCTCGCTTGTACGCCGCATAGTATGTCGACCAGCGTGGATTTGCCCGAACCGTGCTCCCCCAGAAGCACCAGAATTTCCCCGGCGCGTACGCCAAAACAAACGTCATCTAAAACCTTGCCTCTCTTAAAGGATTTACTGACGTTTCTGCACTCGACAACGTAGTCTTCCATAAGAACAACTCCAGCTAATTCAATTTGCCAAGCCGTTTCTTTATCGCGTCATACTCCAGGCTTTCCATCTGCTCTCTGAGCCAGGTTACCAGTTCCCCATCGGTTTCGTATTCGTACAGCTCCAGCTCGTTCATGGCCTCCTCCATTTGGGAGGATTTGAAATGCTCGGCCGCCTCCAGCAATTTCCGCAATAACGCTTTGTCCGGCGCGGGCAGGCGTTCCTTGGGTTTATTGGCCCCGGACGCCTCCGCCGCCTTCCTCAATAATTCAGCAAGGTCGGCGATCAGGGTTTCCACAAGCGCAAGGAAAGCCTCGTTGCTCACGCGCACCGCCTCAAAATCCCCGGCTTTCGCCGCGCGCTCCAGGGCTTCGGCGCGGCCGCCGGCCTCGTTGGCGCAGATACCGTAAGCCGATCCCTTGATTCCGTGAACGGTAATGGCGTACTCCGTCAGATTTTCCTCCCTGAGGTTACGCAAAATCGAAAGCAGTCCCGGCGTATGGTTCACGAAAGAGCGCAGCACTCCCAGGTAAATTGTCTCGTCGCTGTACCTCTCCATTCCAGCGGCCAGATTTACGCCGCTTACGCTCATTTTTTCCAGTACTCGCGGGGCGTCCGGAGATTTGCTTCCCTCCATCATTTGAGCTTTTGCCTGTTCCGCAAGCCTCAGCGTCTCCTCGTCCTGCGTGTCGCGCACCCATTGGTTCAGCACAATGTCAAGCTTCATGGTGTCAATAGGCTTGGCCATAAAGTCGTCAAAACCCCTTGCCAGAAATATCTCTCTGTTTCCGACCAGGGCGTTCGCCGTCAGCGCCACAATGGGAACCGTCCGGGCATACTCCGTCCCCAGGTCGTTCCGTATGACGGCTACTGCCTCCATTCCGTCCATCCCGGGCATCATGTAATCCATGAAAACAATGTCGTAAAGAGTTTTTTTCTCCCGTATTATCTCTATCGCTTCTTTGCCGCTGTCGGCGAAGTCCACGGTCACGCCGTAGGGCAGCATAAGCCCCTTGGCCACGTCCAGGTTGGTGGGCACGTCGTCAACCACCAGCACCTTGCCGTAAGGCATATACGACCGGATGAAGTTTTTGCTTCTGGTTTTGCGTTTTTCCATAAAATGGAAGTGCATGAGTTCTTCCGCCATTTCCTTGCCCATAGGGACGTTGCGGACGATTTTTTGCCGGATCTCCACAGTGAAGACGGAGCCCCTGCCTAGTTCGCTTTCCACCGAAATCGTGCCGTTCATAAGATCCACGAGTTTTTTCGTGATAGAAAGGCCGAGCCCCGCCCCCTCGTCATGGCGTTTGGCCAGCGTGTCCAACTGACCGTACCCCGAAAAAATCTTTTCCATGTCTTTTTTCTCGATGCCGCATCCCGTGTCGCTCACGGTGAAAGTGATATCCGCGTCACCGTCCGTCTGTTTCCATTCCACCCGGAAAGATATCTTACCCTTCTCGGTATATTTGAAGGCATTGGACAGCAGATTGTTAAGGATATGCGTTATCCGCAGTTTGTCGCCGTACAGATAACCTGGGATGGTGTCGTCGATAAAAAGCTCGAAGGAAAGATCCTTGCCGCCGATTCGCGTGATGTTGAGCTGCACCGTGTCGTTGATGAGGCTTGACACGTCGTAATTGAACGGCAGCAGCTCGAAGCTCCCCGACTCTATTTTGGAGATATCCAGAATGTTGTTAACTATGTCCAGAAGACTGGAACCGGCGTTGTAAATAGTGTCGATGTTTTGCCGGGTGTTTTTCGGCAGGTTGTTTTGCAGCTCGACCTCGGACAGGCCGATTATCGCGTTTAAGGGAGTCAGGATTTCGTGGCTCATGGTGGTGAGGAAAGCGCTTTTGGCCCGCGACGCCGCCTCGGACTGCTGGGCGTGCAGAAAATCCGTCATGTCGTGAAACATCGCCATCACGCCGATGGTGTCGCCGCTTGAGTTGTCCATCGGCGTAAAATTGATGAAAAAACTGCGCGGGTCACCTTTTTTGCTGAAGTCAATCGTCATGTCCAGCGTGACGCTTCTTTTTTCTTCGATGGATTTGCCCATAGCGGAATTCAAAGTCCTTATCTCCGCGGCATTTAAAAAATTTTTGAACACCTTGGAGAACCCTCTCCCGCTGATAAGACCGAAATTGGATATGCCGGCTTTTTTCAGAAAGGAGTCGCCGCAGTACAAAAATCGCCCGTTCTCGTCCATTATCAGGATAATGTTGGGGCTGTGCCTCAAAATCAGGTTGAAAAATATATCCTGATTGAATTTTTCGTCCGCTATCATGGCGCTCAAAGTCGCGGTCACTTTGGACGACCGCTTGATTCTGTCAAGCGTGTCATGAGCTATGGCAAGCTGGCGGGACATTTTTTTGTTTTCCCTGCTCAGTCTTTCCAGTTCTTTTTCCACGTCATTCTCTATCGGAAGTGTGTTTTTGTTCAAGATTAAAACTCCTTGATTTCTTAATTTCAGAGCTGCGCTGGCTCACAAAGCACAGCTTATCAGCGTCAGGTTGTGAAACTGATTGACCAGCGCGCCGTCAGCGGCGCGAACCGGGCAGAGTTCTCCGCCGGCGTAAGCAAACATAAACGGAGCGTTCTCGCCGAGGCCGGACTTTAGCAGATCTATCTCAGCCATGTCATCCCCTCCCAGTATGAAGTTCCTGCTGACGCACGATACTACCAGCAGGAAATCGTATTCGCCGAGCGACGCGACCGTTTTGGACACCATGCCCAGAACGTCGGAAGCGTCGAGCGTGCCCACGCCGATAGTGCGCCCCTCCGGCGCCACTCCGCCCAGAAGCGGGAAGCCTTCGGAGTTCATGGCATACAGGGTACGAACTACAGGATCGGTTCCATCGTCGCTGTATAAGACAATGGGGGCAACCTGCGGCGATATCGAATTGTCGTCCTCAATTAAACCGACGGATTTCAGGTAATCGACAGCCGGGTTTCCGTTTATCTCCTTGATTATATTATCCTGAGACGAGGTGACGACGGCCTTCCGCCTCAGCGTCTTCTCCTCCGGCACGGCCATATAGGTAAACCTGGGGTTTACGTTGCCGGAAATCAGAATGACCGCCATGGAGTCTTTGTACACCTCCCCGCCGAAAATGACCAGGGGGGATCTGAAACCCACGTCGTAGTCCGACGGCATAAGGCCGAATACGGGCACGCCGCCGGAAGCGGTGGAGAGCGCGTTCACCATATAATCCCCGGCGGTCGAGTAATGGGCCGCCGGGGTAAAAGCCAATATCAGCGAAGGCTTGGCTTCGTGCTTTGCCGAAGCTTTTTCGTACATCTCTTTCAGCGGCTCCTCGTGCCCGTGTGCTAAAGACCCGGATATTCCGGCGGAGAAAAAAACGTCGTCGCTGGTCAACACGGCCAGAGAAAGCGAGAGCGGCCCCTTTCCCTTGGAGGTTGCGCTGTTCAGAACGTTTACCCCGGCTACTTCAAACGGCAGTTTCTCGCAGATGGCTTTTACTATGCCATTTTCTATGAAGTCGAGATAACACGTCATTATACCCACCGAATTTTTCAGAAGGTTCCGTTCTATATCCAACTGCTCGAGAATTTCGGAAACGGCCAGCTCAAGATCGTCAATTTCTTCCGTTTGCGCTATAAGTGTCCTTATCATTATAATCCCTCCCGGCCAAAATATTTTCCGTTGATTGCTATATATTTTATCAGTAATCGTGACAAAAAAATCTTTTATGACGTCCTCGACGCGAAAAATAAGCGCCAATCAGGCGGCAATGCTATAATTTAAAAAACGCGCCGATTCTTACCTGCATGTCGCTAACTTGTATGTTATACATTAGTAATTTATATTCAATTATTTTGTCATTACTAACCTGGAGGTCTTAATTTGCCATGCCAAAAAGACAAGACATCAAAAAAATCCTGATTATCGGATCGGGACCGATTGTTATCGGGCAGGCGTGCGAGTTCGATTATTCGGGAACCCAGGCGTGTAAGGCGCTCAGGAGTCTGGGGTACTCCATCGTTCTGGTCAACTCAAACCCGGCCACCATCATGACCGACCCCGAAACCGCCGACGTCACCTACATAGAGCCGCTCAACGCCGCGCGGTTGACCGAAATAATCAAAAAAGAGAGGCCCGACGCGCTTCTGCCCAACCTGGGCGGGCAGTCGGGCCTCAACCTTTGTTTCGAGCTGGCGGAGGCAGGGGTGCTCAAAGAATATGGCGTGGAAATAATCGGCGTGGATTTGGAAGCCATTCGCCGAGGGGAAGACCGTATTGAATTCAAAAAACAGATGGACTCCCTCGGCGTCGAAATGGCCCGCAGCAACCCCGCCTATTCGGTGGAGGAAGCCAAAGATATCGCCCGGTCGCTTGGCTACCCTGTGGTTATCCGCCCCGCTTATACGATGGGCGGCGCCGGCGGCGGATTTGCCCACGACGACCTCGAGCTGGAAACTATCGTCAGCAGGGGCGTCAGCGCAAGCATGATCGGGCAGGTCTTGATCGAGGAATCCATTCTCGGCTGGGAGGAACTCGAAGTTGAGGTTGTGCGCGACCGCAAAGGCAGGATGATTACCGTCTGCCTCATCGAGAATATCGACGCGCTGGGCGTGCATACCGGCGACTCCTTCTGCTGCGTTCCAATGCTCACCTGCGCGCGGGAGCTGCAGGACCGGCTGGAGGATATCGCGCACCGCATTGTGCAGTCGGTCGGCGTCATTGGCGGCTGCAACGTTCAATTTGCCCACGACCCCAAAACCGGCCGCGTCGTGGTCATCGAAATCAATCCCCGCACCTCCCGCTCGTCGGCGCTTGCGTCCAAGGCCACCGGGTTCCCCGTCGCGCTTGTCTCCGCCACGCTGGCCACCGGCGTCACGCTGGACGAGATACCTTATTGCAAAGGCGGTACGCTGGCCGATTACCGCCCTTCCGGGGATTATATCGTCATTAAATTCGCGCGCTGGGCGTTTGAAAAGCTCAAGGGGGCGCAGGATATTTTGGGCACTCAAATGAAGGCGGTCGGCGAGGTTATGAGTATCGGCAAAACCTACAAGGAGGCTTTGCAAAAAGCCGTCCGCAGCCTGGAAACGTCCCGCCACGGCCTTGGCTACGCCAGGGACTACAATCAGAAATCCCTCGGCGAGCTTATGCCGCTGCTGCAAACCGCCACCAGCGAGCGGCAGTTTATCCTCTACGAAGCCATACGCAAGGGGGCGGACATAGATGAGCTTTGCCGCCTGACCCACATCAAGCGGTATTATCTCGAGCAAATGCGGGAGCTTGTGGAGCTGGAGGAAAAAGTCGCGGCCTGCGGGCACATCGGCAAAGTGCCGCCTGAGCTGCTACGGCAGGCAAAGCTGGACGGCTTTTCCGATAAATATCTGGCCAAGGACTTAAACTGTTCCGAGGCGGAGGTTTACGCCGCCCGCGCGGCCATCGGCGCGGTGGAGGGATGGGATAAAGTTCCGGTCAGCAACGTGAAGGACAGGGCATATTACTACTCCACCTATAACCGCGCCGATAACTCCCCGCCCGCCTCCGACAGGCCCAAGGTGATGATTCTGGGCGGCGGCCCCAACCGTATCGGGCAGGGCATAGAGTTTGACTACTGCTGCGTCCACGCGGCGTTTACCCTGCGGGAGCTGGGGTATGAAACAATCATCGTCAACTGTAACCCCGAGACGGTCTCAACCGACTACGACACCTCCGACAAGCTCTACTTCGAGCCGCTGACGGTGGAAGACGTGCTGGCAATCTACGAAAAAGAAAAACCAATCGGGGTTATCGCCCAGTTCGGCGGTCAGACGCCGCTCAACCTCGCGGCGCAGCTTGACAAACTGGGCGTGCGGATACTTGGCACTTCCCCGCAAACCATTGATATGGCCGAAGACCGCGACCAATTCCGCGCGATGATGGACAAGCTGGGAGTCCCCATGCCCAAAGCCGCTATGGGTGCTACAGTGGGAGAGGCGCTTGCGGCTGCCAAAGAGATAGGATATCCCCTGATGGTGCGTCCGTCATACGTGCTGGGCGGCGCGGGGATGAGGGTTGTCCTGAACGACGGGGAACTGACCCAGTACATGCTTTCCGCCCGCGGCGTCTCAAAAGAGCGTCCAGTCCTCATCGACCGGTTCCTGCAGGATGCTTTGGAAGTAGAGGCCGACGCCATCAGCGACGGCAAAGACGCTTTTATCCCGGCGGTGATGGAGCACATAGAACAGGCGGGCGTCCATTCGGGGGATTCCGCCTGCGTGCTGCCGTCGGTGAGCATAGGCGACGAGCTTCTTGAGACAATCAAGGAGTATTCCCGCCGAATTGCCGTGGAGCTTGGCGTTTGCGGGTTGATGAACATACAATACGCCATCGCGGACGGCAAGGTGTACATCCTGGAGGCCAACCCGCGAGCGTCCCGGACGGTTCCGCTGGTTTCAAAGGTGTGCGGTATCGCGATGGTTCCCGCCGCCGTGCGAATCATCATGGCGTCGGTGGAAGGCAAAGCCTTCGACTTCAGCTCCCTGCGGGAAAAGCGGGTGGACTACTACGGCGTCAAGGAGGCGGTGTTCCCCTTCAATATGTTCCCGGAAGTCGACCCGCAGCTTGGCCCGGAGATGTTGTCCACCGGGGAGGTCTTGGGAATGGCCGATACTTTCGGCGAGGCGTTTTACAAGTCCCAGGAGGCGGCAAAGATGAAGCTGCCGCAAAGCGGCGCCGCGCTTATCAGCGTAAGCGACGCCGACAAAGAGAAAAACTTGGAGGAAATCGGCAGAGGCTTTCACGACCTCGGCTTCTCCATCATGGCCACCAGCGGTACGGCGCGGCGGCTCGCGGAGCTGGGCATACCCTGCAAGGCGGTCGGCAAGCTGGAGGACGGCAGCGCGGATATCCTGAATCTCATCGGCACGGGACAGGTTAACATAGTAGTCAACACCCCCACCGGCGGTCATGGCACACAGGGCGGCAGCGGCAGCGCCATCCGCAAAGCGGCTATCCGGTATAAAACCGCCTACGTCACCACAGCGGCGGCGGCCAAGGCCGCCATAAAAGGCATAGCCAGCACCCGGCAGGGCGGATGGATGCGGGTGAAGCCTTTGCAGGAGTATTATAAATGAGGCGGGTACGCGGTTTGTGTGTATGGCTATATATTGTTACACATAACATACGTGAAAGGGATGGGCGTCGTCATGAATGAAACCAAGGCAAACAGTGTGCTCATTGTAGATGACGAAGTTCTGAACATTATGATACTCAGGCATATCCTGAGTCCCGAATATACCGTTTACGTGGCAAAAAGCGGACACAGCGCCATAAGCGCAGCGGAAATGTATTTGCCGGACGTCATCCTGCTCGATATTGTTATGCCGGATATTGACGGATACGATGTAATAACCGCGCTTAAGAAATCTGAAAAGACGCAGAACATTCCCGTTATTTTCGTCACATCGCTTACCGGCGCCGGCAACGAGGAAAAAGGGCTGGTTTTAGGAGCCTCGGATTATATAGCCAGGCCTTTCAATCCCATGGTCGTAAAACTGCGGGTGCAAAACCAGATAAAGATACAGAACCAGTTGCGCGCGCTTAAAGAATTTGACTCCGACCTGATGAAATACATACTTGCGAGCGACGCGCTGCAAATGGGGCTTTGGGATATGGACGTCGTGCTCGATGACCCGCTCAACCCGAACAATATAATGGTTTTCTCACCGGAGTACCGCAATATGATTGGTTACTCCGATGAGCGCGATTTTCCGAATTTAGTCAGAAGCTGGGTGGACGGGTTGCACCCTGAGGACAAAGAGAGGACGATTAACGCCGGCGGGGCGCATTTGTTCGACTTCACCGGGCAGACGCCTTATGATGTGGAATACCGTTTCAGGCAGAAAAACGGCGAGTATCGTTACAACCGCGCGTTCGGAAGATCGCATAGAAACAGCGAGGGAGTACCGCTCAGAGTGGCCGGCGCCATAATGGACATACACGAAAAGAAACAGATGGAGCATGAAATACGCAGGGCGGAGATAGCCGAGGAGAGCAACAAGGCAAAAAGTAAATTCCTGGCGATGATGAGCCACGAGATACGCACCCCCATGAACGCGATTTTGGGCATGACGGAGCTAGCCTTGCGCGAGAGCGAACCGGACGTCAAGAATGAGCACATCCTCACTGTCAAACAGGCGGGCACGGACCTTCTGGCCATCATCAACGACATTCTGGATTTTTCAAAAATCGAAGCGGGAAAACTTGAAATCGTGCCCGGAGATTATTCGTTTCCATCGTTGATAAATGACGTAATAAGGATTGTCAAGATGAGGGTCGATTCGCGGATACGTTTAACGTCCGATATAGACGGCAGTATTCCCAAGACGCTGTTCGGCGACGAAACCAAAATCCGTCAGGCGCTGCTTAACATATTGAACAACGCCGTCAAGTACACGGAAAAAGGCTTTGTATCCTTTACCGTTCATGGCAGGTTTGTTGATGAAGACGTCGTGGAGCTTGTCATGGAAGTTGCGGACAGCGGCAAAGGCATAAAGCGGGAAGACATGGAAAAACTGTTTAGCGATTTTACTCAATTCGACCTGGAAAAAAACAAAGGCATAGAAGGGACGGGCTTGGGGCTTGCCATAACGCACCGCATCGTAAAGGCGATGGGAGGAAGCATCGGCGTCGAATCCGAATACGGCAAAGGCAGTAAATTTACCATTACGCTGCCGCAAAAATATCACGAGCGCGAAACTCATGGGAGCGAAGCGCCGGCAGCCGCTGAAACCCCGGACGACAGCAAGGGGATTATAACGGCGGACAGCGCGGCGACGTTTACCGCGCCGGACGCAAAGATTCTTGTTGTGGACGACATCCTTACGAACCTGAAAGTAGCCAGAGGCCTGCTGAGTCCGTACAAAGTACAGATCACTCCGTGTAAGAGCGGCATGACGGCAATCGAAGCAATACAGTCAAAAGATTATGACCTGGTGTTCATGGATCACATGATGCCCGAAATGGACGGAGTCGAGGCCACGCGGCGCATACGTAAGATGGGCGCGGAAGATCCTTATTATAAAAACGTGCCCATTGTGGCGTTGACGGCCAACGCTGTTTCCGGCACGAGGGAAATGTTTTTGGAAAACGGCTTTGACGATTTTCTATCAAAGCCGATTGACACGGACAAGCTGAACTCGATTCTTGAAACATGGGTTCCAAAGAGCAAACAGGAGAGAATACGTTAATTAAATCCGGTTCTTTGTCAGCTATTCCGTGAAAACCTCGGAAAATGCCATCGGGGGCGGTTGCTGGTCATATTGCGCGGGGCCCCCATTATACGTTAACGAGAGCATCACATAATCTCAATCCCTTTTGGCACGCCGTACTTTTCTTCTGCTTTTGCGGCACGTTCAAATAGTTTTTGCGGCGTTAAATTTTCCCACAAGTTTTCACGCCACTTTGTGTAGTCAAATTCGTGACTGCTGATTTTAGAGATAAAAATTTCGGTTTCGATTGCGCCGAGATTATCTCTCAAAAGTTTCATTCCCGCACTAAGTATCGCGGCGGTCTGTGCATCTCTATACATTACAAAGCCCTCCAAATTCTTAAAAATTCAATTGGATTTATTATCTTAATTCGATGATCTCTATATTTTAGCAACCGATTATCCGTTGTTATCAAGTAATCACATTTTGCCACAATAGCGCAAGCTACATGCGAAGCGTCTTTTAATTTTATACCTGTCCGCATAATATCTTCCGTCAAAGAAATTGCGGTTTCATTATTATCCTTGCTTACATAATATTTTGCGTTGCCATCAATAAAATTAAGGTAGCTATTCAGTCGCGCTAAAGAATTATTAAAAACATACGATATAGAAAATATGAACGATAATATAATAAGTATGAATGATTACACAAAATTCCCCCCTGAGGCGCAAGAGATAATCCGCAGACAAAACGCGGTTATTATCAAGCAAAACATGACCATCGCCGAATTAATGGCAAGAATCGCCGATCTTGAGTCGCGACTCAATATGAACAGCTCAAACAGCTCAAAACCGCCGAGTTCGGATGGGTTGGCGAAACCAACGGCAAAGTCGTTGCGAAAGAAATCAGGAAAGAAACCAGGAGGGCAAAAGGGACATAAGGGGCACGGCTTGAAGATTGAACGTGAACCAGACGAAGTGGTGATGGTTGAACCTGTTTCGTGCTCAGAATGTGGAGCAGCGCTTTTTGACGAGCCGACGTTTCACGCGGACACGAGATATGTGTATGACGTGCAAATTGAGATAAAACTCACCAAGTACGACATAAGAGAA
>WRKN01000038.1 GCA_009778055.1 Synergistaceae bacterium | reverse complement strand
TACGTACAGCAAGTACTCGGAAGTGGAAAAAGATCATGGCAGGATAGAAACCCGTAATGTATTCTCCATCGGTAAACTCGAAGAAGTAGATGGCCTTGGACTTGAGAAATGGCCTAGTATCTTGACAAAAGCGAATTTTAGCATAAGAATGTTCTCAAAACCCCATATGGAGGTGTGTAATGAGGACAAAATATACAATATATCTAACGAAAGAAGAAAGAAAATATGTACAAGCGGTATTAAACAGTAATCACATAGCGCCAACTTTCAAGAAACGCGCCAATGTCCTGTTAATGAGTGACAGCGGAATCGGCAAACCCGAGAGTCAAAAAATAATAGCGGCGCGTTGTGGCGTAAGCGATGTTACGGTATATCAGACCATAAAAGACTTTTGTGAAAAAGGGCTGATAGAAACCCTCTCCTTCAAGAAGCGCGAAAATCCAGCGAAGCCGCCAATAGTGACCGGGGAGAAGGAAGCGCGGTTAATAGCTCTTGCCTGTGGTATTCCTCCGGAAGGATACTCAAGATGGACGATCAGATTGCTTGCGGACAAAGCCGTTGAGCTTGATATTTTCCCGCGTATAAGCAGAGAAACCATCCGTACTGTTTTAAAAAAAATGAGCTTAAACCTCACTTAAAATCCCAATGGTGTATTCCCCCTGAACAAAATTGCGAATTTGTAGCCGCGATGGAAGACGTATTGGAGCTTTACGGTATGTCCCGCGATGAAAACATCCCGCTGGTCTGTATGGATGAGCAGCCAATACAGTTTCTGGGAAATAAGCTCGAACCAATCGAAATGAAACCAGGACGGATAAAGAAGGAGGATTATGAGTATGAACGCTGTGGTACCTGTTCAATCTTCATGTTTTCCGCTCCACTTGAAGGCTGGAGGCATGTTAAAGCCCAGGAACGCCGTACCCGCGTGGACTGGGCTTATCAGATAGAAGATCTGCTGACAAACCACTTTCCGAAAGCTCGTAAAATCCGTTTGGTCATGGACAATCTGAATACTCATACAAAGGGTTCTCTCTATCAGGCTTTCCCTCCACAAAAAGCCTTGGAGTTAGCCCGTCGCTTGGAAATCCACTATACGCCAAAACATGGGAGCTGGCTTAACATGGCGGAGATTGAATTATCGGCCCTTACAACACAATGTCTCCGCAGGCGTATTAAAGATATTTAGACGCTTGAACGGGAGATATCCGCTTGGGAAAGGACAAGAAACTCCGCTGAAAAGAACATTGATTGGCAGTTTACTACCAACAACGCTAGGGATAAGCTAAAGAGGCTTTATCATCGTATTTAATTTTGTCAAGATACTAGGGTAGAGCGTTTTGTGCTCCCTGTTTTCGGGAAAAGAGATATTAGGGAGATTACGTCTCCAGAAATCTTGGTGCTTTTGCGCCGATTGGAAGACCGAGGAATTATCGATACAGCGCATCGTGTCATGAACTATTGTAGTCAGATTTTTCGCTATGCTGTAGCTACCGGTCGAGCCGAACGCGATCCTACCGCTGACCTGAGGGGTGCGTTACAGCCATTAAAATCAAAACACCGTGCTGCTATTACCGAACCCGCCAAAATTCAACAACTCCTTAGAGCGATGGACGCTTTCGATGGCACATATATAGTGAAATGCGGACTATGGTTCTCAGCATACACTTTTGTACGGCCGGGTGAAATTCGACAAGCTGAGTGGAAAGAATTTAACTTGGAAGACGCGGAATGGAAGATTTCGGAAAAAAAGATGAAAATGCGACGCCCACACATCGTACCTTTGGCGAAGCAAGTCATTGAACTTTTGGAAAGCCTGAAACCTTTAACCGGTCACGGTACTTATGTTTTTCCAAGCCTTCGATCATCAAAAGGAACTCAACCTATGTCCGAAAATACAATCCTATACGCGCTCCGCCGCATGGGATTCAGCGATGACGAGATGTGCGCTCACGGTTTCCGCGGCATGGCCAGTACGCGCCTTAACGAGCAAGGTTGGCATCCTGACGTCATAGAACGTCAACTTGCACACGTGGAACGCAATTCTGTCCGCGCCGCCTATAATCATGCCGAATACCTACCCGAACGCCGAAAAATGATGCAGACATGGGCTGATTACTTGGATTCACTCAAAGCTCAGTGAATTAAAGCCTATGAATACTAAAACGCGCCCCGCCGAACTCAAAATATCGGCGGGGCGCGTTTGTTACAGAAGCTGAAAAAATTATTTGCCGTTAGGCACTCGGACTACTCTTTCCCGTGGAAGTAACATCTCCTACGCAGCCTTTCAGGGTGTCAAAAATCTCACGAATCCTATCCGTCACCTTTTGTTTGTACCGGAACGTCGTAACTTGTTTGGCGCTGTAAGGGCTTTTATCGAGGACGAACTTCCCGAACTCCTTTACCTTCAATCCGTGTTCGTTAGCGATTCTTCCCACCATGTTGCCGCTTATGCCGCACATTTCCCCTATCTCACCGGCGGAGTACAGCTTTTCAACTTCCCCAGGCGCTTCGACGAGCCGTTCTCCAGAAACCAGTGCCGTCATTTCGCCGGCTATGGCCCGCATGGAGGCGTCGGAAAGTATATCCTTGAAAAACTCGGCCACGGACTTCAAAATCTGCGCCTGGCGGCTGCGGGAATTGCGATCCATTATCTCAAGGCGTTTGGCCTGCTGTTTCAGCTTTTCCGCGTCACGCGCGCTTATTGCTCCGCCGACCGCCTTCAACCGCTTCTCGCACTCGATAAAATATTTCCGAACCTGACGGCCTTTGGCGTTGTTTTCAACCATCGATATTTCCTTTGCGGTATCAATGGTTAGCAGGTATTCCGTTTTAGCCCTACCAATCCCGTCCCCATCTCTATTCCCTAAAATTATGGAATAGTCTTCATCACTGACAAAACCGTACTTTTCCAGGCGAGCCTTTATCCAGACTGAAAAATCCTGCCTGCTCTCCAGAAACACGTGTAATTCCCGCGCGTTGACCAGCCTCCGCTCCTTATTGTCCTCGTAGACTGGCACAAGCCCGGACTCGACGACCTTCAAACCGTCCATTCCGTCCATTTCAGCCTCCTTACGAAAGCACCCGCGTATCCGCAGCCGTTGTCAGTGACGTACTGCCCGTCTGTGCAAGGTGTCGCCGCCGAAGATTTGGAAGAAAGTACAGCCACGTACAAAATCGCGTATAGCAGCACAGACACCAACAAAATACAAAACTTCTGTTTCTTTGACAGTTTTCTCACGGTAATCCCCTCCAGTTTTTTATGTGGCTGCTTTCTTTTTCTGAGATTGACGGCTTGCTCGCTTCTCTTGAATCGACGGCTGCCCGCTTTCATCGTTGAAGAAGTTTTTGCAGACCTGGCATTTCCAGAAAAAAGAACCGTCCTTTTTTCGTATCCGTTCCGCAGTGCCCTTACATGCCTTTACCGGGCACGGAGCTTTGAGGCGTTCTTCCTTGAGCGCCGGAACTCCTTCGACGTCTTTGAACGTCACTTCAGGCGAGCAGGGACATTTCCAGAAAGGCCCGTACTTACCCTCGTATCGCCGCGCCTTTTTCCCGCATTTCAAAGGACAATCCGCCTCTATCGCGCTCTCGGCCAAGCGTTTTTTCTTCCGAGGCAGTTCTGATATTTCCGGCACGGGCAAAGGTTCTTTCACTATTTCCTCCACCATCTTCGCCGCTTCGCCGACAAAGGACTCCAGGGACAGCTCTCCTTTTTCTATGCGCGTCATGTCACGTTCCCATAAGGCGGTCAGGTCTGGAGTTACGAACGCCACGCTTTTTCCCCCGGCGCTCAAAAGATTGATAAGGGCGCGGCCCGCGGGAGTGGAAAAGATTTGCGCGGAACCGCCGCTTTTCTTGCGTTTCTCGATGTAGCCTCTGTCGAAAAGCAGCGCGATGATATTTTCCTGAGTGGCCGAGGTGCCAATGCCGTCCAGTTCCTTTAACCGCTTTCGGATTTCCGGATTCTCCACATAAAGATGAATGGAGTTCATTGCGCCTAAAAGAGCGTCGTAGGTAAAGCGTTTCGGCGGAACCGTCTTTTTCTCCTCGACGAAAGGCTCTGCTTCTCCAATTTCCCCAACCGACACGGACGGAAGCATCGACAACCTGTCATGTTCTTCGTCCCCCTCGCTTTTTTCGTCAGTTCCCCAACGCTTCCAGCCGGGAACGAGAACGGTACGCCCGGAAACCCTGAAGCGTTCGCCTCCGGCAGTGAAGTCTATGGTCGTCTGCTCGTACTCGTGATCGGGAAGGAACTGGAGCAAGTATCGTTTGGCAATGAGGTCGTAAATTTTGCGCTCGATATCGGATAAAATTCCGTCGATAGGGACTTTTACCGTCGGTATGATCGCGTGGTGTTCGGTAATTTTTGAATCATCCCACGCCTGGCTCTTACGCCTTGCGTCCACACCCGCGAGGATATCCCGTGCCGCCAAAAAGCCGGGTCGGGCGGATGTTATTGCGTCCAAAACCAGACGGGCCTGCTCGTGGTGTCCCTCCGGGATGTACTGGCAGTCCGAACGCGGATAGGTCACGTAACCCTGTTCGTAAAGGCTTTGCACGTGTTTCAGCGCGTCCGTAACGTCGTAAAGCCTGCTTACGTCCATCTGTAGTTTCGCCAGGTTGTAGGTCAGCGGAGGCCCTTGATGGCGCGCTTTTTTATTTACTCCCGTTATTTCGCCTCTGCCTCGAACCTTTTCGGCTAGCGTTTTGCAGTCTTCCTTGGAGGCCATGCCTTCATTAACGGATTTGTCGTCCCGCACCCAATGCCCGGTAATCTTCCGTTTCTCCTGGTTTGAAAAATCGGGCACGTTCAGCTCCAGCGTCGCGGACAGGGCGTAATATGTCCTGGAAACAAAGTTTTCTATGTCCCTGTCTCTTTTTACGACGAGTCCCAAAGTGGGAGTCTGAACCCGCCCTACGGAAAACATCACGTCATATCCCGCCATGTCAGCGTGTTTCGTGCAGTAGCGGGTCAGGTTCATTCCAGCCAGCCAGTCGGCATAGCTTCGCGCCTTACCGGCCAAAGATTCCCCGCGATACTCGGAGTTATCCTTCATTTCTTTCAGGGCCTTGCGTATGGCGTCGGGGTTCACGTCATTGATTCGCAGGCGTTTGGCAGGCCCTTTCCAGCCGAAATGTTCAAGAATCTCGTCAATTAGCAGGCTTCCCTCGCGATCCGCGTCCCCGGCGTTCACGACTACATCCGCGTCCTTCATGAGCGTTCCTATTCCGTCCAGAAGGCTTTTAGTGCGCTCCAGCGGCCTGTATTTCCAGCGTTCCGGGACTATGGGAAGATTATCGAGGGTCCATTTTTTGAGTCCCTCGTTGTACTCTTCCGGTTCAAACAGGCGCAAAAGATGGCCGGACGCCCAGGCGACCACATCATCTCCGCAGCGGATATGATTTGACCCCTTGACCCTCTCCCCTGACAAAACCGCCGACAAAGCCTTTCCAACAGAGGCTTTTTCCGCAATGTACAAAACTTTCATTCCGGTGTCTTTGCCTCCTGTACCCTCGAAAATCCGGCGATATTTTTTGCGGCAATCCGCGCGTCCGCTATCGAAATGCCGCTCCGCGCAAACTCGTTTCTCAGATTTTTGCCCGGAATGGCTGCTTCTTCGTGAATCTTCACGCCTGAATTCCTGTCAAAAACAAGGCTTTTGAGAAAACCGGGCGGCTCCAACAGAAGAAGCCCAATCCTGTTTGCGCCGAGGTCGCTTACATCGCAAAGAAGGCTTTTTTCGTATTTATCCACGTCGCTGCCTTCACTGTTGATGAAAAAACTCCTGTTTTCCACGATTTTTCCCAACAACACATTGTTTCCCGCCATCACCGGGCTGGCGAAAACACAGTTCATGAGAAACCCAAGAAACGCAAAGGCCGCCATCGCAACCAAATATCTGCTTACTGCCCGTATTAGCGTGTTTTGTGTGTTTCGCATTTTGTTACCGCTCTCCTTCCGTCAATTGACGTTCCAAGCCTGCAGGAACGCTATATCCTGCTGAACCATTACGTTGAAGCGGTTTCCGGGCCTTACGACTATCGTGGGCTGTATTTCAAGAGCGCGCTCGGCAAGGCGGGCTCCTATGTTGGCTATCGTTACGCCGGTCGTTTCCACAAGCACGTCTTTCGCGCTTTTACTGTCGTTGTTGGCATTACTACCGCCGCCGCTCGCTATGTCCGCCAAGCCTGTGAATAAGGAGGTAAAGAGCGCCGCGCTCAAAAGCTGGCCGTAATGGTTATCCACCCGCCCCTTTATTCCGCTGTAACCGGATATGTCGGTTCCGGGGCTTCCCGCGATGTTGAGGCTGCTTCCATCGGGATAGATAAGGCGGTTCCACACGACGGAGACTCTTTTTTGCCCCTGAGTTATCCTGGAGTCGTAAACGCCGATGATTCTCGTTCCCTGTGGAATGAGAAGAAATCTTCCCGTGGCCGTGTCCCAGACGTTTTCAGACACCTGCCCGATGACGGTTCCGGGCAGGTCGGAATTTATGCCTGTGAGCAGCAAACCGGGGATAACGCTTCCCGCCTTCAATTCCATCTGAGCTATAGGGTTATTTCGTGTGTTAGCCGAGTAGCCCTGCGGGGTTCTTTCCCCTCCGTCCCGCGTGAGAAAATCCAGCTTGTGGCGGTAGGCGTTAACGTCCTGCGCGTTCAACTGTTCCTGCGCCAAAGCCGCCTGTATTGCCATAGGGTTTGGGTTACCATCTACGCTCATACCGCTCAAAGCCGCCAGATTCTGAGATTGCTGCCCTCCGCCGCCTTCTCTGCTTACCTCCTGAAAACCTTCGACTTGGCTCTTGCTTGTAAGCGCGTTGGCCCTCATGTCGCGGTATTTCCGAACCGCGTCCCGTTCCTCGTCGGTCAATAGCCTCGGTTCCGCCACGCGCCTCTCGGCTGGCGGCGCATGTATCACAACGACATGTTTTTGAGGCGCTTGTATGGTTTGAGCCGCCTCCGGCGTTTCCTGGATAGCCGAACTGTGCTTAATCGCTTCCGCCATGCCCAGAAGGTCGTTTTCCAGCGCGGTCGGGTCGCTCATCAGCGGCTGCCGGTTTTGTTCGCTGGTCTGGCGCTCGCGAATCGTTCGCTCGGAGTTAGCCGCCAGGAACACCAGGCATAAAATCACAGCAATGACGCTCATAAGGGATATAAGAATCTTTTGCCCCACTGTTTGCCTCTTTTTCGCGCCGTTTTTCGGCTCCATGCCCTTCATGCTCATAAAAAGAGGCGCGGATTCAGGCCGCTGTTCGTCATTCGTCACGCGGTTATCTGCCATTGCTAAAACCCCTTGGGGGCAAGCCCCCGCCGTTCTATGACGACTCTCGACTGACCGGCCATCAGGACGGCCCTTCCCGTCATGACCCTATCCACGATGTAATAACGGTCTTTTACCCTGTAATTGACCAGCTTTAACTGCTTCCCCTCGTAAAACATCAATACCGGCGCTTCCAGGGACTTGTACCTCGCGGGCATTTCGATGTAAGTTTTCATCCCGTCATCGAAAACTCGAACGGGCTTCCACGGCAGCGTTTTGTTCTTCGTGGAAATTTCATAGCCGAAGTACAAGCTGTCGGGAGAAAGGCTATAGGCGTCCGCCAAAACTACCTCGCTGTCTTTCTTTTTCCTGGCTTCCGCAATGAAGGTATTCCAACTGTTCAGCACGTCGTCCGGGTATGAGAAGCGCACGGCGGGAATGAAATCGTTGACGGAGGACAAAAGGTCGAGGTTATAAGTCCGCCGGTCGGTCATTATGAGAAGGTTGGTTCGAATATCCGGCATGAGCGGTTTTATTATTACGTGAACCGTTTCCTGACCGTCCGGGCCGCTTCTTGCCGGAGAAATCTGCCATCTGGCGGTATCGCCGGCGTGTACCGCCGTCACCTTTTCGCCCGCCTGGAGCGCGATGTTCGTGAGGTGATTCGGGCGGCACAGTATCCTGGGGATGTGGTCTCCGTAAACATAGCTCAAAGCTCCGTTATGTCCCTGGAGCGAGATTGGTTCAACAGCGTGTTTGGCTTTAGAAAATTCTTCCACCAGGTCGAGAGCCTTTCTGTCTATCTCCCGTATCGAAAGGTTTTCCCTGACGTCCAGCCAGTGCCTTGCCAGTTGAGCGTCCCGAAGTTCTCTGTCCGCAATGTCTACATCTGCTTCCCAGTTACCGTCTTCCTCCTTGCGTCCACCTCCAAAATCCCCTGCTGCTTGGAAAGGGTCTGGGGCCTGCGGGTATCTGCGGGTCATAATTGAGCCATGCCGCAGCGCCTCTTCTATATCGGCCTCCGCGCCCCTGCCTGTGCTTTCCACCCAAACCACCTCGGCGGACTCCGGGATATCGACGTTTGGGTACTGATTTTTCAGGTATTCCAGTATCGAGTCTCTGTCTATCTCCTGCGGCGTTTGTGACGCGGGAGTTGGGCGCGGCGCCGGTTTCGGTATCGCGGCGGCGTTTGCCGTCGCTGTGTTGGTTGCTATTACTATGAGAAACGTTAATGCTGCCATTGTTTTTCGCATGTCTGATATTGATCTCTCCTTTCGGTAATTCGGTTAAAAAACCCCCAGGGCTTTGCCCCGGACCCCACTCAAGGGCCGCAGGCCCTTAAGAATCCCGTTTAATTAGTGATTTTTTCGGAGATGTTGAAATCTGCTACGAAGATTCCCAGGGGGTTTTTCATGATGTCCGCTATGTTTGTTGGGGAACGGAATTCGACTGTGAAAATTCCCTTGAAGAAACGCTCGCTTTTCAGCGTTCCACGGTCATACGCCTTTTCCGACCACTCGGCCTGCCATGTAACGTCGCTGTCGGGCGAGGCCCGCAGGACGGAATGAACCGTTACACCCGTCACCTGCTCTTGTTTTGCGAACGGATTGTTCTCACGAAACCACGCGTCAAGTTTCCGCATAGCCGCCGACGAGGATTCAACGCTGTTGTATGCCCGCTCGATGAAGGTCAGCATGGCCGATGGATCGGAGTAAACCGAGCGCGTGTTGGAAACGAAGTCCGCTATCCTGGCCATGACTATCCGGTCGTCCGTTACGCTTCGCTCCTCCGCCGGCTGCACCGCTATCTCGTACCCGTGCCTGTCCACCTGAACCACGAACGGCACTACCTTGACGGTTTGAGCCATCCACAACACCACGCTGGTGGAAACGCAAAGAAGCGCCAGCATGAGAAAAGCTATCCTCCGCCACGAAGCCGCGTTCTTCGCCAGCCGCTCGTACCGGTCGTCATACTCCCGCCGCCCAAGGGCATACGGGTTCTCCGGATCGTAAAGCTCTCTCAAAGCCGCGGAGGATTCCGTGATATTTGGGGATTGTTTTGTGTCCGCCACTTCTGTTCTCCTTTCCGCCTACGAATTGCCGAAATTGGCATCCCGCGGCTGATTCTGAGTTAAAGGCTGCCCTGCCGGCTGTGTTTCCGGCGGCATTTCCGAAGTTGAAGCTGAAACCATGTTCCGCCAAACGCTTTGCGAACCGGTACTCGCTGCCTGGCTCCTGCCTTCCCGGTACGCTTCCCAAGCCATTCCCCCCAACGCGGAAACGCCGGCGGCAAATGAGCCATGCCCTTTCGACCTTGACGCCTCGTACTTGGAGCTGTAAGCATTGGCGGCTCTTTCCACGGATTGTTTGCCGCGTTGAAACGAATCCGCTGCTTTGCTTGGCGCGTTGTACGCGCCCATGACCAAACCGCCCGCCGCCATTCCCGCCGCTATGCCTGCGCCGCGGACTGCCGACACCGTATGCGCTCCGGTAGTGGAAGTTCCGCTGACAAGCGAATTCGCTATTTCCGGGATGACCTTCACGATGGCGAGGAAAAAGAACGACTGTGCGATGAGGCGCATACAAGCCTGGGATATTGATTCCGTGTCCATGCTGTTTAGTCCCATCGTCGCCCGGGTGAAGGCCATTACCCCGATCTGGACGATAATTGTGGACAAAAACAGCTTTATCCCGATGTGTACCAGCGTCCGTATGTAGGAAAGCGCGTAATTTCGGGTGTACTCCGAGCCGCCGAACCCCATGAGGATGAGGCCGAGGGAAGCGACGATGTAATTTTCGAGCATGACGACGGCCATGTACGCTATTGCTGTGGTAAGGGCAAAGGACATGACCACGGAAGCGGCGAGGCCGGTGAAAAAGAGCGCGATTCCCTCGATTACGCCTGAAGATTTGCCTACCGCTGTCATGATGTTAAGAACGGCGCTCTCCATCAGGAATATCAAATCTGAGAGCCTCAAACCGGATTGCGCCAGTTGCGAAAACGAGCCGACTATTCCGCGCAAAATGCTCCGGTCGAACAACAGCCAGTAAAAAAACATCCCCGTCATGACCTGCCGGATAACGACGGTGATAACGCCCGCGAAAGTAAAAGACTCGTGGAGGCAAAGCTGCGCCACCGACCAGGTGAACTGGCAAAGAAAGAGAAGCCCGAAAAGGGATAACGCGGCCTGCCATATCCTGTCTTCGTAAGCTGCAAACCTTTCCTGAAAATTTTGCAGCATGGAGTCGGTAAACGCCGCAACCTCCTCGCCCGCCTGAGCCCCACCAACAAAAAACACGAAAATAGAGATAAAAATCAACCCCAATACAAGCATCTTCCAAATGGGGTTAAGGGGTCCGCGACCCCTTATGGGGCTTGGGGCAACGCCCCATAACGTTTCCGTTTTCATCACCATTCCCATTCCACCGGACTATGCGAAGGACTACTCCATTTTTCCAAGTCTTGCCTCCATATGTCAGCCGCGGCGTCTTCTTTTGAGCGTTGACGTTCCGCGTAGTCAAGGTAAGTCTTGGTCTGCTCGACCAGCAGAGTGCGTACCTTGACCAGCTCGCCGCCCATGAAGCCAAGAATTTCATTCCCCGCCTGGAGAATGGCGTTGCGCCCTGCCGCGGAACTAGCGTTCGAGGAAAGCTCTTCGAGAAGTTTCGACGAATCCGTGATGTCGCCGGCGCTTACCTTCAGGCTTTCGATTGTTTTCTTCGCCTCCCGCTCCAGCGTCTCCGACAGCTTGAAATATTCCTCGGCATAGTTCCTGACCCACCCCGACGCCGCGCCTGCTTGACCTGATTCCAACGCCGAATAGAAACTCTCGTAAAATTGCTCGTCGATGTTGGAAAGCCTGGCGAGGATGCCCTGCGCTCTGTTGTAGGCGTTCATTACGTTCTGAATCGCGCCCGTGACGCTGCCGATAAGGCGCTGTGGCAGAGCCAGGGTATTCTGCGCCATGTCGGTTATCATGGTAATCTGGTTGGTAATCATGGTTATGTTGTCGAGCAGCATCTGGATTTCGTGGTGCAGCGATTTTTCCATCTGCGAAACCTGAGCCATCAGCTCCAGGTTATTGGCGATCTGAGTGAACTCCGTAGCGCCGCCCGTAATGCCGCCTCCGGCATTTACGTCCTTCACCAGCAGGCCGGAGATGAAACACGCCAAAACTGCCGGAACAACTAAAAACTTAAACTTTTTCATTTTCATAAGCCGCCTCCTCTTCGTGAAACTTCCGCCATATTGCCGCCCAATCCTTTACCCCCCGCCGTTCCAGCCATTTCTCCGGCCAGATTTTTCCGTGTTCATCGACAAGTTTCCGAATTTCCGTCAAGTCTTCTTTGCCGCCGGCTCCGGTGAAGGCAAGCGCAACCGGCCCGAGGGCCAGACTGAACAGCCTGTGGCAGTGCGTTGTTTCGCAGGCGTAGTAATACTCCCGTTTTTTCTCCGCGTGAGCGATAATGTTCACCTGACGTTCGGAAAGAGCAAGATGTTTTATGTACAGTGATTTCATGCTGTCAGAGAGGGCGTTTGGGTTAGGCAGAAGGATTCGCGTTTCGCACGAATCCAGCACGGCGTCCATGATCGGGGAGTTAACGATATCGTTCAGGCTCTGGGTGGCCAGTATGACCGCGCAGTTGTTTTTCCTCAGCACCTTCAGCCATTCCTTGATTTTTGAGGCGAATATCGGGTTGCTGAGAGCCAGCCAAGCCTCGTCGATGACGATGAGGGACGGGCGTCCGCTGCTGCTGCCGCTGCCTTTGAAGGCCAGTATCCGCTTCTCTATCTGCTTGAAGATGTACACAAACACCGGCACGACAACCTTTTTGTCCATGTTGAAAAGGTGCTCCAGCTCAAACACGGTCGTCTTCGCGTATCTGATGCTGTTGTCCTTTCCGTCCAGCATTTCTCCGGCGTGTCCCAGGGAGTAATAATCGAATATCTGCCTCAGTTACTCGGCCTGCAGCGTCGTCAGAAAATCCGTGATGGTTCGTCCCGGAGTTATCCCTGTACCCTTTTGAGTTTCGCGGCTTCCGGTGGATGACGCCAGGATTTTCAGGGCGCTGCTTACGGCGGCTCGGCGCGAGGGAGTCATTTCCCCGCCTTGAAGGATGAGCATGGACTCCAGCCACTCCGCCGCCGCTCCCTGTTCCGCCACGCTGTCTATCTCCGCCAGCGGGCACAAAGACAAATTGCTCCCGTCGCTTCCGAGGTCGTAATGCACGCTGTCTTCAAGCGCCGCGCACAGCGGATACAGGGAGTAGCCCTTGTCGAAACAAAATATTTGGGCGTTCCTGTACCGCTCGAACTGCGACACGATAAGAGCCAGCAGCGTGGATTTGCCCGAACCCGAAGGCCCCAACACGATAGTGTGCCCCAGGTCTGAAACGTGGATGTTAAGCCGGAACGGGGTGCTGCCGATACTCGTGGCCTGCAACAGCGGCGGGGGCGGGGTGTCAATTCCCTCCGCCGCGTAATGTTTCGCTATTTCCGGTGACGGATTGAACGGTACTCCCGTCCACTCGTTCGTAAGCGGAATGATATGAGCCAGGTTGAGGGTGTTGATTAGCGCCTTTCTCACGTTTTCATGTCCATGTCCCGGCAAGCTGCCTAAAAAAGCCTCCGCGGCGTTGATACTCTCGATTCGCGCCGGAAAGCCGCCGCGCTCGAAAACTTTCACCACCTCTCGCGCAATGTGCTCCGCCGCTTCCGGCGTATCGGCGCGCGCGACGACCACGCTCGTGTGTTTCCCGTAACCGACCCACCCGGCGGTCAGCTCCTCGGCGGCGTTGTCAACGTCGCTCACCATATGCGCCGCGTCCTGATTCACCGGCGCTCGTTCGTTCTGCATGATCTGAGCCACGAAACCGCGAACCTTCTGCACCCATTTCTTTCTCATGGAGTCCAGTATCGACTGGGCTTTCCGAAAATCCGAAAAAATGTAGCGGTTCGACCAGCGAATCTCATATGGCAGCATCGCCAGTTGGCGCAGTATCCCCGGATACGTCTCCAGCGGATAGTCAATGACCGAAATTATCCCGAGGGCCTTTCTGTCCAGCGTCATGGGAGTGCCGAGGAAAACGTCCCTTGCCATGAGAATGTCAATGTAGGCGGTGTTTGCTGCCGTCGTTTTGATAGGGTGCCAGCGTCCGTTGACGAGGTAGTTAAGCACGGTAAGAAGCTCGTCGTACCCGCTGTAGCTGTTGCTAAAATTGTCGTAAGCGTTTTCGGTTATTTCAGGAATGAAGCCCAGGCGCTTCATTTTCACGCTTTGCCCCATTATGTCCATGATGTCGGCGATGACGTTTTCCATGTACTCGATGATTTTGTCGTCGTCGGCTATTTCCCGGCGTCCTTCCGAAACGAACTCCAAAACCTTTCTGTACAGGCCGCTTTTTTCTATGGCGGGCGGCAGGTACGTAAAGAACATGAAATGAAGCGTCTCGAAATGAGCGCCTTCGGCTTTGTGCTGACAGCTTCGTTCGAGGTCGATAAGGCGGTTTACCGGTTCCGTGAAATGGTTCGTCGGGTATGCGTCCGCGGGTTTCCTTACGCTCTCGAAGTGGATCATCCAGCCGTTGCCGAACCGTTTGAGCGCGTTGTTCGTCATAGCGTGCAGGTGTTCTATTTCCTCCGCCGTGGCGCTTTCGAGATCCGGGCCTTCGTACAGCCAGCCGATCATGTACGAGCCGTTTTTCATCGCAGCTATGCCTGGAGCGGCCATGTGGGAATAAACAAGATAATCTGAAAACCCTCGCTCGCCTTTTGATACAGCTCCGTTAGACAAGTGTTTAACCTCCGCTCTTGTTTTTTTAACGGGTCCAGGGTCCGCGACCCTGGTGTGATATAGGTCTGACGTGTATACCTGTTTTGCCCGCCGCCGGCAGGAATATCTGCGTGTACCTGATTGAGCGGACGACTATGCCTTTGAAATGCGGGTCGTAGACCGCCAATTTAGCCAGAATCGGTATGCAGGTAAGCCACAGGGCTATTCCGAGGATGATGTTTCTCCAGTACATCCGGGTGACGCCTGACATGAGCAAAAGCCCGCAGAACATCACCAAAAGCAGAAACAGCTCCCGGTCGCAGCCGGCCAGGAGCTGCTGGCGCGTTAAACTCCTATGAACGGGAATCTTCTTCAGGTCGTCCATGATAAAAACAAAAAACCGGAAGGGCGCGCTCAGATAAGCGCGCCCGTGACGCCCAATATAGCGACAAGGTTTGTCGCGCCTCCGAGCGTTCCGGCGGCCAGCGCCGCGAACGCCACCCAACGCGCCCAGCCCGCCATGTCGCCGCCGAACATCAGGACGCCGATACCGACAACTACCATGACAAGCGACAATGCCAACGCCACGGGGCCGGTGAGTGAATACGCTATGCCCGAGAGAGTTTTCTCCCAGGGCAGCGCCCCTATCGACGTACCAGCGCCCGTTGCCGCCGCGATGTTTACCCATGCGGCGAGCAGGGTGAAGGTGATAAGAAAAGCCAGTGCTAACCTTCTCCGCCTCTCGCCTCGAAATTCAAGCGTTTCAAAACCTATTGCCTTCATACTTCTCCGCCTCCTTTTTTTCGTGTGTGATTCGTCTCTGCCTGCTCCTGCTCCTGCGCCGCTAGTGAAATTCGCACTTATAGACGCCGCTTTTGACGTCCACCCCCTTTACTTCGAGAATTTCCGTGACGACAGGCCCGTGGGTCTTAGACCCTTTTCTTGCCTGCCGTTTCAGGAAAACCACTACATCGACGGCCTCGCCGATGAGTTCTTTCATTGGGCTTACGCTCGCCTCCGATACGAGCTGCTCCAGCCGGATAAGCGCGCTTTCCGCGCTGTTGGCGTGAAGCGTCGAGATTCCGCCCGGATGTCCGGTGTTCCAGCTTTTTAGCAAATCCAGCGCCTCGCCTCCGCGCACCTCCCCGACGACAATCCGATCAGGCCTGAGACGCAGCGACACTTTTACGAGGCTTTGCATGGAAACTCCGCTTTTCCCGTCCGTGCGCAGCGAGTAAACGTTCTCCAGGTTGTATTGCAGCTCCACCGTGTCCTCCAGAACGATTAGCCGATCCGATGGGTTCAGTTCATTCAGCACGTCGAGCAGGGCGTTGACGAAAGTCGTCTTTCCTGAGCCGGTTCCTCCGGCGACCAGTATGTTTTTCCTGTTTTCGACGGCTTTTTTGAGATACGCCCCGTGCTCAGGCAGGATTCTTTCTTCCTCGATGTAGCGGTTGAGAGGAAATACCGCCGAGGAGTGTTTGCGGATGGCAAGGCCGGGGCCTTTGGAAATGGGGGGGATGGTTCCCTCGACACGTGAACCGTCTAGGGGCAGTTCTCCCTCAAGAATGGGCGAAAGCGCGTTGATTTTCGTGTCCAGCATTGCCGCGATTGTTCCGAGAGCGGCCATGAGGCGGTTTGGTGAGATTCTCGACCTTGTGTACTCCATTCCCGAACCGGCGCGGTCAAGCCAGATTTTGCCGTCCGGGTTGACCATGATCTCGATAACGCCGCTGTCGTCCAGCGCGGAACATATGACGCTCCCCAGTTCGTTACGGAGTTTTTCCAGATTACGCCTCTGTCTTTCCTCTCCGGCTTCCTGCTGCCGGTCAGTCGCTGCCGCGAAGGTAGTTTCCGTGTTCATAATGGCCTCCTTAAAAATCTTGGGGAGGATATTAGACGCGAATCCAGTGTTTGTCGCCGCAAAATGAACTCCATGCTCATCAACTGAGTTTTAAGCGCCTTTTCTGAACACAAGGTCTACTTGGTCATTTCCAGGCCCATTAAAGTAACTTTGTGACGAGTAAATACACTGTGCGTTCATTTTTTGATACAGACGCCGCTTGAAGTTATAAAATGCCCCGGCAAAAGGAGGTGTTGTTTTGCGGGAAAAAAGCGAGTGCGGGAAACAAGGAAAAGCCGCCGTCTCGGTTCATCTGACGGAATCCCAAAAATCTGAGCTTGAAGCGATAACCCGCGATTGGGGTATCGAGA
>WRKN01000037.1 GCA_009778055.1 Synergistaceae bacterium | reverse complement strand
CCCGTCTTTTTCGGCATCGAGGGCAAATTCCAGGCCGCGTTCCAGTATTCCGCCCGCGTCAGCGGCGTTTTCAAGGGCCATTGCGGCTTGCCCGTCGTAACTCGCCGCCGTACACAGGCGCAAGATGGCCGAAACGCCGTCGAACAATCTGCCGCAGGACGTGGTGACAGGGGCGGAGTTCAGCGCCGTCGTCATAGACTTGATCTTTGCCCGCAGCTCGGGCCAGAGCGACATCGCGGGTTCCGTTGCGCCGAACGCGCCGTCTATAAGGGCCAAGCCGCAGCGCCAGGGCTCGTGTATGGCTTTCTCCCCGCCGGGCAGCCGAAACGGCAGCAGGGACGCCATTCGCTTAAAGCCGCCGGCGTCGCCCACAAGAAATTCCCCTCCCCATATCGTCCCGTCGTCCCCGTAGCCTGTGCCGTCGAACACCGCGCCTATGACCGGCTCGAAACAGTTGTTGTCCAGCAGCACCGACGCGAGGTGTGCGTGATGGTGCTGAACCGGGCAGAGAAATAGTTCAGCCCCGGCGTTTTCGGTGAACTCGCGGGCCAGTTCCGTCGCGACGTAGCCGGGGTGTTTGTCGAAGGCGAAAATTTTCGGTTTTATTCCGTACAGGCGGATGAAACGCTCAATGGAGCTTTTGTAGTACGCCGCCGTGCCCAACTGTCCAAGGTCGCCCAGATACTGGCCGGGGAAAAGGAAATTACCGCGCGTCAGGGCGTAGGTTGATTTCATTTGAGCTCCCGCCGCCAGAATGTCGGGAGTGTCCGCCGCTGCAAAAGGCATTGGCATGGGGTTCGGGACATATCCGCGCGCGCGTCGCAAAAAAACAGGGCAGGAGAGAGACTCAACTGGAAGCAGCACCGAGTCGTCGATGGCGGTGTGTATTTCACGGTCGTGGCACAAAAAGAAATCCGCCACTCCGCCCAGTGACGAAAAAGCCTCCGCTTCCGACGACACGATGGGGGAGTCGCTTATGTTCGCGCTGGTCATTACCAGCGCGTCGAATTTTTCCATGAGCAGGTGATGCAGAGGGGCGTAAGGCAGCATGATCCCCAGGCGCCTCTGGCCTGGGGCGACGAGAGACGAAACGGGCGCGTTATCCTTTGCCGGACACAGGACGATGGGGCGCTGCGTTCCGGCCATCAGGCGTCCTGCGGATGGGGATATTTGGGCGAGGCGGCGCGCGGCGTCCATATCCCGCGCCATGAGGGCGAACGGTTTGTCCGGGCGATGTTTCCTGAATCTCAGTTCCCGAACTGGGTCGTCCTCCGGCAGGCACGCTATGTGAAACCCGCCGATTCCCTTAATCGCGGCGAGACGTCCGGCGGCTATTTCGGAGACCAGCCTCGCAATGGCCGCTTCTTCCTCGCAGAGGACGCGCCCGGTTTGATCCGCCAGGCGGACTTTGGGGCCGCACCCGGAGCACGCGTTAGGCTGCGCGTGATAGCGGCGGTCGAGGGGATCGCCGTATTCCCGCTCACATTCGGGGCACATTCTAAAGGCGTCCATGGTGGTTTTCGGCCTGTCGTAGGGAAGTTCGCGGATGATGGTGTAACGCGGCCCGCAGTTGGTGCAGTTGGTGAACGGATAACGGTAACGCCGGTTCGACGGGTTTTGGACCTCGGCCAAACAGTCCCCGCAGACAGCCAAATCAGCGGGAATTAGGGCTCTGTTGTCTTCTGATTCGGAACTTCGTATGACGGAAAAGTCCGAAAAGACGGGACTTGTCAGGGCGACATAACGCACGTCCACATCCGAGATGACCGCCGCGTCCGGATGGTCCTCCCATATGGCGCGCACAAACGCGTCTATCAGGTCTTTCCCGCCTTCGAGCGCTATTTCAACGCCATTTGAGGCGTTGCGCACCGTCCCGCAAAGTCCAAGTGCCTTTGCCGTTCTGACGCAAAAAGGGCGGAACCCGACGCCCTGGACGATACCTGTAACCAGCAGTTTCGCGCGCCGCATTTAATTATCGCTTGCCCGCCGCGTTAAATTTCCTCCTGCTTGCGCGCAAACATCTGATTAAACGCTTTGTGTGTTTCGCGGGGCAAAATGCGATACCCCTTTTTCTCCTTGGTAATCCACAAGAAATAATCTTTGTAAAATGAACTTGCCATATCGAGGATTGATTTACCCCTGTTGTCCTTGATGTTTTCGTACGCGTTTTTCAGGAGGCGGTCCTCGTCGCTGTCCCAGCGAAACGTACCCACCCCGTAGGCCAGCGCTTTTTCGACGCTGACCGTCGGGAACATCGGCAGCAGAATCGTGTGATCCAGCCAGTCATACGTTCCCCAACCCTGGCCGGGAATGAAAATGACGCGCGGTATGCCGTACATTCTGATGCGCGGCACGGCGAACATTTCTATGTCCAAATTGCTCATTTCCTCCACAATCTTGGACAACGTTTCGTAAAGCGCCGGCTCGGAGTCGAACGGGCAGAAAAGCGACTGCTCGCAGCGGGCGACCTTGGCCGGAACCGCCATGTAATCTCGTTTCTTGCCAATCATGTTCTTCAGTTCTTTGCGCATCATCTGCTGCGAAAACTGCGAGCATTCGTCGGAGATCCTCTTGGCCCTGCGATTATTTTTTTCCTCTTCCTGCATGGTGTAAATAATTTTACGCGCCATGGTCTTCGTGGATTCGTGCAGATCCATGAACATCTCCAGCTCCGGCAGGCCGAGGGGGTCTTCCTCATCCCTCTGCGCCACGGAAAGCTGAATGTTCATCACGCGCTCCGCCTCGTAGTAACGGAAACGGCACTGAGACATGGCCTGCTTGGGTTCGTCTTTGGCCTCGCGGTATTCTTTGGTTCTCATTGTCACCTTCATGGCGGTGATCAGGTGAGTGTTCAAGTCGTCGATCACCTCGTCCAGTTCGAGTTCCGAAATGTTGTTGGGGCGGTGAATGTGCCTGCGGACTTCCGCGTCGCGCCGTCCCTGCAAAGCGGCAAGCTGCTCTTCCAACTGTTTCATTTTGTCCGCGGTGTACATTCCGCAAACCGGGTCAGGGATGGGCTGCTTCGTGACAGCGCCCCAACATTCGGCGATGAAATCCGAGAATGCCTGATATTGAAACACGCCTGCGGCGGCTTTCGACTGCAGGGCAAGATTGGGATCGAATTTTTTGTTGCGCGGGGTCAGATGGTCGTTCAGGAAACCGAAATCAATGAACAGCCGTTCTTCTTCGTCGAAGGTCAGGATCTCCGGGAACGATTCGGTTTGAGCGTCCACGACGGCAAACAGAATATCCCAGTATTTATCCGAGAGCTGCTTCCATAATTTTCTGGCCTGTATCTTGTCTTCGTTTTTGTCAGAGGAAGCGTACTGCAAATATTTGTCGCCTATTTTGGCGGCTTCCGCCGCCGCGTTGGCAACCTCGGCATTATCTTTCCACCGTTGGAACTCAATTTTCTCAGCCATCTCGATCATCCTTCCTTCGCAAGCGCATGGAGCATATAATAGTATAGAATTTAGGTCTTTTCAACTAGTCTCGTTTAGCTTGTCATTAGTAATGAAAGTGTCATTTTTCGCGGCTGCTTGTCGAGCCAACGTTGTTTTTCCGCTCTGTTGCGCACAATGAATATACGACGTGGTATTTTCTCATCATTGTCCTCAGCCAAGGGGTTATTACGCGATATACGCTCGGCCTTGACATCGGTATCACTTCCGTGGGATGGTGCGTCGCGGATATTGTCAGGGTAAACGAGCCGATGTGAATGGTTGGTTATCTTTGCCGCAGAATGTCGGCAAAACTACCGAGCATATACAACGGAATGGAATACAGCCCGTTTTTTACCCCGTATTTTTTCAGCGATGTACGCACGGCGCGTGCCGGATGATATTCGTCAATATAAACGACCAAACTTTTTGACTTCGTGTGAATGTTGGATTTAGCTTCTACAGGTACGGCTTCATTTTCAAATTGCAGCAAAAAATCTACTTCAGCGGCGCCCTTTTCCCGCGTCCAGTAAAATAACGGGCAAATTCCCGACGCTTGCAGCTCTTGACATACAAACTGTTCGGTCAAGGCTCCTTTGAATTCGCCGAACACATCGTGATTTGGTTCGAATAAACTCTTTATGTCAAGCCCGGACTTTGCGCCCAGCAGACCGATGTCAAGCATATACAGCTTGAAAGCCTCGCGGTCGGTATTGCGCGCAAGCGGCAATGCCGGATTGGTTGTCATAGATACTTTGTACACAAGGCGCGTTTCAAACAGCCAGTTCATCGCGTCCTCGAATGCGTAAGCGCGGGCGCCCGGCTTCATATCCTTGTATATAAACTTTTTCTTTTCCCTGGCCAGGTGAGTTGGAATCGAGTTCCATATCATTCTAACCTTGGGGATGTTCACGGGGTTGATATGCTTTGAAAAATCGGCGTTGTAGTCGGCAAGGATCGCGTTCTGCAAATCGCTTATTTCAGCCGTATTTCCGCGGCTCACGTAAGAGTCGACCACCTTGGGCATTCCGCCGACATAAAAGTACGTTTTCAGCAGATTCTCGTAGTCGGCGGCAAGACCGTCAATCAGAGGAAAGTCCCTTTGTTTTACAGCGTCTGCAAACGCTTCCTTGCCCATTGCTTCAAGAAATTCGCAAAACGTCATTGGATAAAGCGTCAGCCGGTCAACCTTACCTACGGGAAACCCGCCGTGGGTCGCAACGCCAAGAAAACTTCCGGCAGCGACAATGCAGTATTGCGGCGCGTTTTCATAAAAGTATTTCAGAGAATTAAGCGCTCTGTCCGACTCCTGTATTTCGTCGAAAATCATCAAAGTACCGTTAGGGTCAATGTTGGTGTCAAGCACAACACTTAACGTCCTGATAATGCGATGCGGATCTAAGTCTTGCTCGAAGTATCCGGAAAGGCCGGGCTTCTCGTCGAAATTAAGATATAGGACGTTATGATATTCGCGGCGGCCAAACTCTTTCATAAGCCAAGTTTTGCCCACCTGCCGAGCGCCATGCAACAACAACGGTTTGCGGTCCGACGATTCTTTCCATTTGATCAGTGAAGCGTAAAGGGTTCTATTCATATGGCCAATTATAGTCGAAGTATCTACATTATTCCACGGAATAATGTAGATACTTCGACATTTTTAATACATTATGGCACTACACGAAACACTTTTTTGAGGAGGCGCGTCGAGTGTAGGGAGCTATAACCGAGCAATAGGATTCCTTGCCGTCTCTAATGAGGGTAGAAAGGCCACGGTCCGAAAAAGTGGCCACCACTGTTTTATACCTTCTGCAAATCGCAACTACCCAGAGCATTTAGAACGGTAAATCAGAATCCCACGCTGATTTTGGAGCCGGACCATCATAAGGAGCAGACTCCGACCGTAAGTTTTGGTGTAAATTGTCTGCCCACTGCTCCGTTCAGGTCCTGTGGTCCCTCTTGGGTTTACTGGCCTCCTGTTTAAACCAGCAGTTTAGTTTGTGGAAACCGTAAATTATGATGGTGTATGAAACAATTACTGCTATTAGAAACGGGTTTATTAAGCACAACACTATAGGGACTGCAACGCATGTTAGCAGAGTAAGTATCACACTCAGGCCCTCTGCAAGTGGACTGTCCGAGGCCGCAGTTTCCATATAAAGCTGAAACTTATATGGGTCGGCCCACTTTGGACATCCCGCATCCCTTCCCAGCTGCTCTATTGGTTTACGGTGGGCCTCATGGGCTTCCCGTAAAGTTGTTACACTTCCGTCTTGACGAATCATCTCATTCTCCTTTCGGTTAATAAAGTATTTGCTGTATCCAGTAACTTGAGTCCTTTACAATTTGTTGAGGCGTGTATCTTTGTACCATCAAGCAGTCGCAAATCAAAGTATCCTCGACTCTGCCTGCCGAACACAAAGTACTCTTTATCTTACCATATCAGAATATAGCAGGGAGCGCTGAGTAAACGCGCTCCCTTAAGTTTATTTGGCATTTTCACTGTTTTGTCATGTCCGGCAGGCTAACGCAGCAACGCCTCCACCCTCAGTATGAACGTCTCCACGTCGGGATTGGAGTGAAATTTCAGGCTTTCTCTGTACAGGGCTATGGCTTCTTTGTACTTTTGGGCTTTATACAGGTCGTTGCCGTTCCTGACCAGCTCGTTAGCTTTGTTTATTACTTCCAGAGTCTCCTCAAGCTGGTCGGCGAACTCCAGGATCGTCTGGTTGCCGCTGAGCCTGTAGCTTTCCCTGTATTTTTCCAGCGCCTCGGCGTATTTTTTCTGCCTGTAAAGGGAGTTTCCCTCCCTGTAAAGGGCGTCTGCCTGCACCAGGTCGAGGGAGCTTCCGCCAGGCGCGCCGGCGTCGCCGTAAAGCTCATCCGGCGGGGCGTCTTCGTCCGGCATTCCGCTCTCCCCCACCGCCGGCGTCAGAATCAGCTCCAAGCCGCGTATTTTTTCGAGCAGCGCTTCATTGTTTGGGGCGTACACGGCGGCGCTCCTGTAAATTTCAAGAGCCTTTTCCGGCTGCCTTTGCGCGAATAACGCGTCTCCTTCCTTTATCAGCGCGTCGGAGCGTTTTTTAGCCTCTTCTTCCTCGGCCCTTCTGACGTAAGCCGCGGCAGCGTCGTTGTGGGCATAGGTCAGGCTTTCCCTGTATTTGGCCAGGGCTTCGGCGGGCTTTCTGCCCCTTACCAGTGCCTCGGCTTCCCTGCGAAGCTGCGCGGCCCTTGCCTGGGCGATGCGGTCTTCTTCTTCCCTGACTTTGGCGGCCAGGGCTTCGTCATGCCGGACTCGCAGGCTTTCTTTATATTTCGCCAAAGCCTCGGGCACTTTTTTGTCGCTCATAAGGGCGTCGCCCTCTTCACGAAGCTTCAAAGCCTCCGCCACGAATACTTTTTCTCTCTCCGCCATCTCTCCAAGAGCTTCGACGTAGCTTGCCAGGTATGGATCCGGCATAAGCCTCATGCTGCGGGTAAAGCGCTCCACCGCCTCAGCGTAATGCCTGCGGCCCGCCAGCGCGCTGCCTTCGTTTCTCAGACGCTGAACTTCTTCGAGCAGCTCCTTTTCCGCCTCGATTTCGGCGGCAAGGCCGGCCACGTTCCGCCTCACGGCGTCGTTTTCGGATAGAAGAAGGCTGTCCTGAAACCTGAGAAGGGCTTCCGGCTTTGCCCCCTGCCTCATAAGGGCGTCGCCTTCGGCGCGCATGTTGGCCGCCAGCATGGAGTCGGTTCGCGCCCTTTCTCCGGCGCTCATCAGTTCATACCGTATGTTGAAGGTTTTTTCGTCAGGCCACAGGGCTTCGGCTTCGCTGATTTTCACCCCGGCTTCGTCCAGCTCCCCGCGCGCTATCAGGAGAGAACTTTCCGCCAAAAGCCGCGAGGCGTTTTCCATTCTCCCCAGGTCATCCTTCATTTTTGAAAGGCCGTGGGTGATCTCCGGATCGCCCGGGTCGAGCAGGGACGCCTCAGTTGCCTTTTCAACGGCAGGCAGGCGCTTTTTTTCACGCCAGAGTTCCCCGGCCTCCGTCCAGGCGGCCCAGGCTTGAGACCGTCTCAAGTCGCGCGCCGCGTCGTTTTGATCCACCGCGACGATTATGGAGAGCAGTCCTTTTCCCAAAGCTATGCCGCGCGAGTCCTTTACCTCCACCTCGGCATGGGCGGTTCCGGGCGACGTCCTGCGGACGCTTGCCCTGTTGTTCGCCGGGTCTTCGGGAACCGTGAGGACGGATTCCTGATCCACATTCCAGGAATAAAAAACCTCGCCCTCCGGCATGGGGATAACTTCGGCGCGAAGCTCGATATCCGTTCCGGTGGCTATTTCATGCGTTTCTTCCAGGCGTTTCAAAGCTGAATTCCAAAGCCTTGCCACCCTGGCCCCCTCGTTCATGACCACCCTGACCGAACGCGGCTCCGGGGTGACGGATATCATCCGGGTGTTCAGCGCAAGGTCGGTTCCTGTCCTCAGCACCGTCAACGTTACGGTCACGGGCTGGTCATCCGCCGGATAAAATCCGTAAGCGCGGCCGTCGTTAAGCGGCGCGTTTTCCAGCGCGTTTCCCGAAAGCGACCATTGATACGTCAGGTCCGTATCGACGGTCCATGCGCCTCCCTCCACATGAACCGTCGTTCTTTCCCCCACGCGGGGGATCAACGGCACGGCCCTCAGCGCCAGAGGCTGTGAGAGCAGGGTTTCCATCCATATTTTCCTGGCTGTCCCCTGCCTGACCAAGTCCAGAAGCCCTTCCGCTTCCGGGGTGCTTTTCATGTTTATGGACGCCAAAAGTTTTTCTTCGGCCTCCGCCAGCTTCGACTCCCTTTCCAGCACCACGGCCTCTTTGTACAGTTCGGAAGCCCGCGCTTCGGCAGTGCGGCTTTCGTGGAGAAGCCCGCGCAGCACGTGTATTTTCTGGGCTGTTTCGTCGTTGGGCCATATATTTACGCTCTCCAGTAAGAGATCCAGCGCCTTTTCCGGGTGAGGCTCGACCCTGCCCTGTTCCGCCAGAGCGGCGGCCCTGGCGATTTTACCGTCGCGCGCTTCCACCGCGAACTCCAGACGTTTCACGACTGCGGCGAACCTGTCGATTACGAGGTCGTTGGAAACGAGTATCTCCTCGCCAAGTTTCGCGCTCACGAGGGCCTCGTCAAGCTCGTTCCGCTTTTCGAGTTCCTCCGCGCGCAGATAATGAGCCTCCGCTTCTTTAATAAAATTTCTTCTCGTCTCACGAAGGTTTTCGAGTTCGGCTATTTTTTTCTCAACGTCGTCACTGCGGCGCAGGGCCTGGGCGCTGTGATACCTGTCCAGAGCCTCGTCCAGCCTTTTATCCCCCGCCAGGGACTCGGCTTCTTTGGCAAAGAACGCCGCCTGCTCAATTTCGCCGTTTATGCGGTCTATATGCGCCGCTACGCGCAGCATGGCGCGCTCAACCGAATCGTCCCTCCATATATCCCTGGCCTGCCGGTATTTTTCCAGCGCCTGGTTCAATACATCCGGGCTGCCCTGCCCTTCAAGACCTTTCAGCTCCAGTTGGGAGGCTTCTTTCGTCATAGCGCCCGACTCATCGCGGCGGCGCTGCCGTTCTTCTATTTTTGCCCTGATACGTCCCATATCAGCGGTTATCTCCGGCAAATTCCAAATTTCTTCGGCTTCCGCCATCTTAGACAGGGCTTCCTCGAAATTATCCTGGTTTTCCAGGCTCAAGCCCACCTGACGCACGATTTCGGCCAGTTCCTTCCTCCGCGCTATGGCTTGCCGGCGTCCATCGACGCCGGCCCGTTCCTTACGGACATCTATGGATGGGTAGAACACCAGGCTTTCATTGTATTTTTCGAGAGCCCCGTCCAAATTGCCGTCCCCGGCCAGTTCCTGAGCCTCTTTGGCGAGGGCGGCCGCTTTTTCCCTCAGCTCGCCGGATCGTTTCAGGATAGCCTCCAGCTCGGCAATCGCTTTTTCTATGGATGAGTGCGCGTACAGCGTTCTGGCCTGTCGATACTGGCCCAGCGCCTCCTCCGGTTTTCCGTCGCGCCATAGGGAGGCCGCCGCAGATGCCTGTTCCAACGCCCGGAAATAGTTTCCATGTACCTGCCTGAAACGGTTCAGTTCCACGCGCAGAGCGTCGTCTTTCATCCCTCCGGCGGTCAGTTCCTCGAAAGCCTGCCTGGCCTGGAGCAGCGCGTTTTCCACTTCCCCCTTTTCCCGCAGGGCCAAGGCGCTTCTCCAGCGCTCCCATCCCATGTTCAGCTTGAGGCTTCGTTCCTGATCCTCGAAGGAAATGTCAACCACAAGGGCGATATCGGCTTTCCCCAGGCGGATGTTGTTTTTGTCGAACACGCTGAGCGACACGGCAAGCGTCCCAGGGGTCTCGCGGTACACCACGCAGCGGTTCCCTTCATCGGAGCTTTGCGCGACACCCTCGCCCGGCGTCCATACGTATCGAAGCTCGCCGGCCGGCTGGGGTTCGACCGCCGCTTCCAGCGTCACCCTGTTTCTCGACATCCTGCCCTTCCTGTCCGTCATCGCCCTGGCGTCGTCGTCCCACAGCCGGACTGTATCTTCGGGCGTAAGAGAGATGATCGAGACTTCGTAACTTTTGGGGAATACTTCAAGCGACGCGGCGGCGACATCGGCGCCGCTCAGACGGTCCCAGATCTGAGCCGTTATTTTCGCGGAGCTGTCCCCGGCTTCGTAAGACGCCGAGTCATCGCCCCTGACGGCGAAGTTGTCCGTGCCGCCTTCCCATTTCCACCGGATTCCGTGCCTGTCAGCGTCAAGGGGCGGCGATACGCGTATGTTCACCGTTTCTCCGGGGTAAGGGGAGCCCGGCGACGCCGAGAGGGAAAAACCTTGCTCGCTTACGGCGGCCAATGCCAGGAGCCCGAAAAACAGCAAAAACGAACACGCGAGTAACGTTTTTTTCATGAAGCTGTCTCCTTTCCGACGCTGTACAAAAGCCTGGAGCGATTAATACCAAGTCGCGATCAAACGGATGTGAATCTGAAACTCAAATGCCGAACAAGACTGCTTCTAGAGCCGGAGGCGTTCTAGCCTCCGGCTCTTATGCTGACGTCTCTGATGTCAAAGCTCGTCGTTTCCAGCATATTGATAAAGTTCTCCACCTCGGCGTTGGGATGTATGGAAAGGCTTTCCCTGTACTTTTCGAGCGCTCCGGCGTGGTTTCCCTCGTTGTAGAGGTTATTTGCCTCTTTAATCAGAAGGTTGGCCTGAAGAACAGCTTCGTACTCCTTGAGCGACGTTTCCACCCTGCTTATCCATTCGGCCAGACGGACGTCCTTGGATATGGCAAAACTCTTGTGGTAAATCTCCAGGGCTTCCTTGTATTTGCCGTCTCTGTACAGCGCGTGCCCCTCCTGCAAAAGGCGCGCGGCGTCGGCCTGGGTTCCTATGCCGAAGTCCTCCGCGGTGCGTACCACCTGCTCCGTGGTTTCCGTTACGGTTTTCTCCAGGTCGGATATAATTTTTTCCAGCTCCGGCTCCGCCCACAGAGAGTAGCTTTCACGGAAACGCAGCAGGGCTTCGGCGCTGTTGTTGCGCCTCTGAAGGTCGGTCGCTTCCCTGCGCAGGGCGGTGGCCCGCGTCCTGCGTTCCCTTATCGTCTCCTCGAGCTCCCTGGTATGGGCTTCGAGCGCCGCGTCGGTCTCGAATTTCAGGCTTTCCTTATACTTGTCCACCGCCTCCAAAAGCTGCCCGGCGGCTTCCAGTTCGCGTCCCTCGCCGGAGAATTCCTTAGCCTTAGCTATGGACGCCAGACGGTTTTCGATGCGCTCGGCGCGCTGAGCCACGCTGTCTTCATGTTGTAAAACCAGGGTTTCCTTGTAATACCTCAGGGCGTTCTCGAATAACCCCTCCTGGTCGTAAGCGGCGGCAATGTCCCTCAGCCACTCCGCCTGCTGCCTGCGGATGCGCATCTTGTCTATATCCGACTCCAGCGCCCTTATTGACGCTTCGGTTTCGGAAAGCGCCCACGCCGCGTAGGCCCGCCTGTAAATTTTCAAAGCCTCTATGAGGTTCTGCTCGCCATGCAGAGCGGAGGCGTCCTCCACCAGCTTGCGGCTGCGCAGGACGCGGGCGTAGTTGGCGCTCATCGTCTCAAATCCCTTTGTTATCTCTATGGTTTCCGGGTCGGTTTTGCTGGCCTCCGCGGCGTTCTCCACCGCATCGTCAAAGTTCTTGGCGTCCCACAGGGATTGGGCTTCCTGCCACTGATTCCACGCCTTTCTGCGGCGAATGGATTCATCAACCCTGGTACGCGAAATGGGGACATGGACGTTTTTGGCTCCCCTGCCCAAAACAAGGCCGCCCGCGTCTCTCACCACAATAGATAACTCGGCGTCACCTATATCGTTGCGGACAATGGTCACCATCTGCTCGTTTTCAGCGCCGAGAATCGCCGTTGACGCGTCGGTGCTCCACGCGCAGCGAATCGGCCTGTCGTAGTTCGGCGCGAGCCTGGCTTCAAATTGAACCGGTTCTCCCGCTATCAAGCCGTCGGCCGCCGCGTCCTGCTTGGCGTTGGCGTCCCACAGCATAAAAGGCGCCGGTTCTATCATGAGGATTTCCACCGTAAACTCACTTGCCGTCAGCGTTATGTCGGCGGAGGCCAAAAATCTGCCGTCGGAGCCGAAAGCCGACACGTGCGCCGTTATCGGATTGGTGTCAACAGGGGTGAGCCGGCTCTCAAGGCCGCCCCTGCGAAAGAGTATGGGCTTCGCGCTGCCCTCGAACGTCCATTCATAAGAGGCGTCCTTGACAGCGGCCGCGTTTCCGTCGAGCGTAAGGACGACCTCGCAGCCGATATAGGCTTCTTCCCGCTGCACCACGCGTAAAACGGCGGAGCCTTCCGCGCGAAGCGCCGGCATGCTCAAAATGACTATTACCGGCAGCAGCGCCTTCGCCGTCTTTTTTATGACCGAATATAATGTGCTGTACACAGGCTTTTCCTCATCTTACGGGAGTCAGTTGACCGTAGTTGCCGTCTTTCCGTTTGTATACGACGTTTATGTCGCCGGTTTCGCCGTTCTGGAACATAAAGAAGCTGTGTCCCACCAGCTCCATCTGCATGATTGCCTCTTTCGCGTCCATTGGGTACAGGGGGATTTTCTTGACCTTTTCGACGACAGGAGCGGTGTTCCAGTTCTCTTTGCTTTCCCCGGTTTCGATGAGCCCCTCGATGCTGAAGGAAAAATTCGCCGCGTTGTTAAGCTGGCTCTTGTTTTTCAGGTACTCGTTGTGGCGCTTGATCTGCCTCTCCAGGTTTTTGAGCGCCTGGTCGAAAGCCCGCCGCTGATCCTGCGCGTTTTCCTCCGCCCGCAGGATGACCCCATTCGCGTTAGCCGTGGTCTCGACGTTGTATTTCCCCTTGTGAAAACTGACGACTACCTGGCTGTTCAAAATTTTGCCGAAGAACTTATCCAGCTTGGAGACTTTGCCCTCCATGTAGCCTTTCAGCCCCGCGTCGATCTCCGTTCCCCTCGCTACAAAACGAACTTCCATCGGTCTTCGCCTCCAATGAAATAGTAATGTATCGTTCACAAACGTCCGATACATTTGGTTTATTTTAACATACAACGAGGCCGTGAGTGATTTACCTAACCCGCCCGCCTCAGCAAAAGGAGAATACACAACGCCGCCGCGCTCATTGCCGCGTTACACCCGCCGCCCGATTTGGACTTACCGCCGCCGGTCTTAACAAATTGCAGCTTGTTTACCTGGCAGATTTCCTCGTCGGACTCGGAAAGGAATTCGAGATAAATTCCTTTCATTCCCGTAACGACGGTTACGTCTGCTTCAACGGTGTGAACTTCGCTGCTGCCTCCTTTCAATTCCATTGTGCCGATAAGGGTCTTCGGCTGTTCTGGGTCGCTGAATTTTGTCTTTGGGTTGCCCGCGTAGATATTTACCACGCCGGGCGCGTTATTTGTCAATGTGAGAAACAATTTCATTTCTTTTACGCCGGCGCCGTTACCGAAGTTAAAGTATTTATAGCCGAGCCAGGACCGATTCCTGATATTCAGGACAGGATACCAATCGTCCCGCGCGGCTTTCGGATCAAAATTCAAGCTGTCGTCGTCCTGGCTGAAAAACCGGGGAGCGGTATCGCCGCTTGGCGGAAGCGTGTAGCAGGCATATCCGGCATATTGCTCCTGGAATGGATCCAGTCCGTCAATCTCAAATCCCTGCGAGGTCATTTCGACCTGGTCAATCACCGGCGCTCCGTCTGCGAAACGAAGGTCAAAGGGCTCCGCCATTGCCTGCCTTTTACTGTTGATATTGGTGTCGCGGTGGTAGACCTGATACCACTGGCCGTTGACTTCCGCCATGCCCCCGTGATTATTCCCTCCGGTAAAGGTATACGTCGCGTCGCTCGTATAGGGGTCCATTATTTGCTCGCCTCTGTTATCGACGACCACTCCGCCGAAAGTCCACGGAGTGCCCAGCGCCGGGTCTCCAAAGGGGTTATCGCTGAACGCCCAGCCTATTTCGCTTATCCCCGAGGTAGATGTTTGATTCGGCCGGACCGCTCTGCAGTACGACATAAGGTACGTACCATTGACTTTCCGCATGGACGATCCCTCAAACATATAGAACGGCGCTGTCCAATCCGGCATGGTGTTCTTGGGAGCCCGCTCCGTCTGCTGCAAAGGGTAGCGCGTCGTCCCCGGAAGTATCGTAGCCATATCGTCGGGATTCAGCTCGGCGGCGTACAGGTTTCGAGTCTCCTCGGGAGTCCAATACAAATAGACGCGCGATTTGCCGTTTTCATTCCTGACGTCATCCACCAGAACCGCCGGATCGAACGCGAGATGGACAAACTTGGGATTCCCAAAAGGCCCGGCCGGATGGCTGCTCGAAACGACAAACATCGGGTGTCTCCGCCTGTTCAGCCCCTCCGGCGGATCCGGATTGACATGCCACATGCCGTCAACGAACACGTACATGTAATACTTATTGTTTTCCGGGTGATAAACCACGTCAGGGGCGTACAGCATCACCCTGACATTGGCGTCCACGTCCACTATAAGCTGTTTGGTGATACCGTCCCTGTCAATATAGTCCACTCCGTTCAATTTATTGACGTGAAACGCTTCGCCCTCGTGACGCCAATCGTTCAGGTCGTCCAACGGAGCTGACCACACAACATGATCGGGGCCGCAGTAGCCATTGATACGGGAATCATGCGAACCATAAACATACAGGCGCTCCTTGCCGGTATCGGGATCCACAAAGACCCGAGGCTCGCCGTCCGGAATACGTTCCCACAACGGCAGGAACGGGTTGGCTGCCTGAGCCGAATTTGAGAAAATACCGCCGGCAGAGAAAAATCCCAAAACCATTACGAATATTACAAACCATGTTATTACTTTTCTAATACTTCCCGCCACTTTTAATCACCCTTTATATGTGGTTTTTTGTTTTCAATAATTTTGTCAATATCTTCGGGGTTACGGCAAAGCATTCGCATTTTTAATAGTGCATCTTCGATTGTTTCACAATTTCTAACTATCATCGCCATCATTTTTACCATGTTGTCCCACTGGTTATCCGTCATAACGTCCGTCCTCTCTTCTAATGTTGTTGTCATTCTTTACATCCCCTCGTCGTCTGTTTTTATAAACTTCATCCAATGCCACAAGTCCGTGCTGTCGTCGTTGGGGGGGGCAGTTTGTTCAAACTTGATATGCGGGTCAACAATGGTCAGCCGGTCATATTCCGCATCGGGTATATCCACCAAACATCCGGCCTTTCGCCCGCAGTATAGCACGCTCAACGGCAAAACTACAATGACGTTTTTTCTGCCGCCTGTGCCGTTGAAGCCGCGCAAGCTCGACGAAAAACGCCGCGTGATAATGACATTCCTTTGTCCCTTATATTTGCGAATCGTTACCGTTTAACGATCCAGCACCCGTTTTTCCTCGCGCCCTCGCGTTCGAGCAAGCCTTTTGCTTTAAGCACGGCGATTGCGTCCTGGACAGACCGGCACGATTTTTCAACAGCTTTGGCTCCGCGAGAGGGTCAAGTCTTTCCTTATTCAGCCAAAATTGAAACGGCAGCGTACCGGTAAGCCCTATGACCGTATGAGCGCGTTTGTCTTTGACCAGAACTCTCCCCGGCGCAAATTCGCTGATTGCCAGATCCAAATCTCTGTCGATAGAACGCGGCATGGCTCTGTTCTGTGTACGTTCGATGTGGGTGTACAAATTACGAAGACGGGTCGGCATTCCATACATCGGTAAATATCCCATTTCCGCCAGAGCCTCGGATAGTCCTTTGTCGCCCAGATCGTCTTTAGGCAGATCGCGAATATTTCGCAGAACGTCACTGACGGACATGTCTTCCAGTATTTCTTCTTTGCTGTAACCCTCGGAATCTCGGGCCAGCAGTTCAGCGCAGCAATCACGCTCATTAGAGGTTTTTTCCAGAGCGCCTTCCAGCCTTTCCTCCCATACCTCCAAATTGTCCATATATTCATTGAGCGTCATAAAATTACCGTGGGTATCCTGAGCGTTTTCTCCATTATCAGGCGGCCATTCCCGGGGAAAATCATTCCGAAGTTTTCTGAAGGCCGCTGTAAGCCATGCTTTCAATACCAAACGGCGCGGAATGGTCGCGTAAGCGGCCGCCAAAAACGGCGGTGGCGGCGGGTCCGACGTGATTTGCGCCGGATTTTGGAAATAGTGCGTGTCGTGGCTTCTTCCGTGACAAAAGGTCAATGCCATGGAAAAAGCCTGGCCGCGCCTTCCCGCGCGCCCCACCCGCTGTTGGTAGTTGAAGCGCTGCGGCGGCATGTTGGCGTCCACCACAGCTTGAAGAGAACCGATATCAACCCCCACCTCCATTGTGGTGGTAACGGAAAGCAAGTCGATGCAGCGAACTTTTTCTTTT
>WRKN01000036.1 GCA_009778055.1 Synergistaceae bacterium | reverse complement strand
GATGGCGGCACAGTGGTGTTTGAACACATCGACGATGCCGGTTTTGTGTTTAGCTCGAACATTACGGGTGACGTTAGTGTCGAAGCCAAGGACGGGACAACTATACTGACGGGTGCGAACAACTATACCGGAACGACGCTTGTGGACGGCGAATTGTTTGAAAAGACAGTCCTCGGCTTTGTGGATGGCGCTCTCGGCAGCGGCACTGTCACCGTCAAGAATAAGGGTGTTCTGAGATGGGAGGACGACAACGCTGCGTTTGACGATGCGTCGAAGATAGAGATAAACAACGGTATCCTCAACATCGGCAATAACGCACTGACGTTTACAACCCTTCCTACAGTGACGGGCGTCGCTTTCGTACAAGGTAACGAGGGTGTTTTGACGTTCGCTGCCGGTATAACCACGATTGGCACCAACGAGGTGTGGGTGGCGGAAGGCGACAATCCGGTCACGCTGGAATTGGGCAACGCAATTACAAATAACGGATTGTTGTGTGCTATAGGAGAAGGCATACTTTCAGTTCAAGCAAATTTAACTAACTCCGTCTCAGGCAAGTTACGCATCGGTGTAGTAGGGGAAACAGGCGGCAAACTGACGCTCGGCGAAGGCTTCACGATTACGAATTGGGGCGATATGTACATTCACAGTGTGCCGGTGACTTTCGAAGAAGGCAGCAGCATCGAGAATTACGGTACTCTTTACTACCCGGGCGGTCCCGCCGCTGCCAAATTATTGATTGATGCGGGGCACCTCATTAACTACGGAGTAATCAGGTATGCCAACGAAGACGACCTCAAAGGTTCGCCGGGTTCTGGCGGCGGCAAAGACGGCCTGCCCGGAAAAGACGGCGGCGACGGTAAACCCGGTCAAGACGGCAGACCTGGCCAGGACGGCTAAAAGGGCGATAAGGGAGACAAAGGCAGCGGCGGCGGCGGATGCAACGCCGGATTCGGCCTGTTTGCCATCGCGGCGGCGCTGACGCTGTTGAGGAGGAAATAGCAGCCGGACGCTTGCTTTTTCCGCGTTGAACAGACTTAGATTGAAAAGGAGCGCTGAATTTGTTCAGCGCTCCTTCTCTATCGGTTAGGGCGATATGTACGTGGCAAAGGCATGTAGGGAGTGTAAAAAAATAACATTTACGTAGGGGCGGATGGCACCCCTCATTTATTGGCGTATGTCCGCGGGCCGATTACCATCGGCCCCTACGAAAGGTTTGAACGTTTCTCGTTTAGGTCTTCTAAAGTTTATTTCCGAACACTTCCTTAGCAAGTACAAAAATTAGGGGTGGATTTGATAAAATCAATGGTGTGAACGTTTGGACGTTAAAATTGGGTGGTAATGGGAGATTGGGTGGTAATGGGCGGATTGCCATCCGCCCCTACAAGGGGGTATTGCTTAATGAGAGAATTTTCCGCGAGAAAACCTAATCGCCTGCGTAGTTATGATTATTCAACAAACGGCGCATATTTTTTAACGATTTGCGTTAAAGACCGCGCTGAAATTTTGGGAAGAATTGAAAATGGCCAAATTATTCTCGATGAATACGGCAAAATAGTTGTACAAGAAATGGTTTCTTCATGCGAATTACGCAAAGAATGCAAAATTGACCAATATGTAATTATGCCAAATCATATTCACCTCATTCTCCTTGTACAGCACATCGTAGGGGCGGATGGCAATCCGCCCATTACCCCCAATCTCCCCATTACCCCCAATCCATACATGCGTTACTCAACCTTCACCCCTACACAAAATCAATCAGTACCTTCTTTTGTACGCGGTTTTAAAGGCGCAACCAGTCGTATCTTAGGATTCTCAATATGGCAGCGCTCATTCCACGATCACATTATTAGAGATGAAAATGACTATACCCGACTCGCGCAATATATCGAAAATAATCCGGCAAATTGGGAAAATGATTGTTTTCATCCCACTAAATTAATTTCCATCGAAAAAAGTGAGGAAGTTATTTTGTGACGATTATTAAGTATAATATCCTGAAAATCAGGGCCGAGGAGTGAATTTGAAATGTCGGTCAAAAGTTGTCCATCATGCGGGTACGTGATAATTGACCCTTCGCAGCCGTGTACTTCATGCGAAGAGGCGCCGGATGCGGAGCTGCTTCCTGTCGCGGTGTCCGGCTTTCAGCCTCAGCCTCAACCTCAACCGCGCGGTGGCAAATATTTTTCCAAAAAGACGACAGCGGCTGTTTCAAGCGCCGCTGCTGTTGTCATCGCGGGAGTCCTGACGTGGGTAGCGCTTTATGGCGGAGACAACCAAACAATAGAACAACCGCAACCCATTATTTCTGTAACCACGCCGAATCAAGTTCCGGCTCCGGAGCCGGAACCTGACCCGGAGCCGGATTCGCCGTCCCCTGCCGCTATGAGTGACGCGGATTTTATTGTGCTTTGCCAAAAGGGTTCTTTGCAGGAAATCAGCGATGCTGTTAAAAACGGGGCAAACTTGAACGCGAGCAATAGAAGAGGCTGGACGCCGCTTATGTTTGCGGTTAACAGCAACCCCAATCCTGAAGTGATAACTACCCTTATCAAAGCAGGCGCGGATATCAGCGCGAGGGATAACCGAGGCATTACGCCGTTTATGCTTGCGGTGGATAAAGGCAATCTCAAAGCGATAACGGCCTTTATCAAAGCGGGGGTGGACGTCAACGCGAAGGATTCGGGAGGAATAACGCCGTTTATGTACGCGGCGTGGGCAGGCAGCTCCAATCCTGAAATGATAACCGCCCTTATCGAAGCGGGCGCGAATGTAAGCTTGAGGGATGAAGACGGCTGGACGCCGCTTATGTACGCGGCGAGCAAATCCAATCCTGAAGTGATAACTGCCCTTACCCAAGCAGGCGCGGATGCCAACGCGGAGGATGAACATAAATGGACGCCGCTTATGCTTGCGGTCAACGGCAACTCCAACCCTGAAGTGATAACCGCCCTTGTAAAAGCAGGCGCGAATGTCAACGCGAAGGCAGGAGATTGGGGCAGGACATTGCTTATGTACGCGGCTGAACACTCCAGCCCGGAAGCGATAACAGCCCTTGTAGAAGGCGGCGCGGACGTCAACGCGGAGGACGACCGGGGCTGGACGCCGCTTACGTTTGCGATGAGGAACTGGGAGCGCTCCTCCGAAGCGGAAGCAGCCCTTACCAAAGCAGGCGCTCGCAAAGGCCCATTCGACTATAAGGGTTTTATCCGGCTCAAACTCACCAGGAATAACGTAAACCTGCGTAACTATCCGAGCATGGACGGGGATGTTTTGACACAAATTGCCTCGGATGATGAAAACTTATACTTTATCGCCGCTTCTCAGCCGCAGCTGGACAACAGTGACGGCTCGGCATGGTACGAGCTTTTCTTCGCGGCGCATGAATGGGATGGCAGCTTTAGAAGACTGGATAGATCAGAAAGATTTGATTACTCCACTCCCTACGTCAATGCGGGATTAGTAAAAACTTTTCCGCCTTCTGATGGGAATATACGGCAAATAGACTATTTCAACGCGGGACGGCCGCCTCGCTATAACACGGGCGACTTAATGGAAAATTTGGAACATGACGTTATCCTGGCTGTAAAAAAGCCTTTTACAATATATCTTGAACCGGATAAACACGCCGAAAGCCTGATAGTCCCGGCAGATACAAAAATTATTGTCGAAGACCGTGACGATATGGGCTGCGACAACAATAACGGCGATGGTTATGGTTACAACCAGGGGGACGGAACATCTTATTATTACATGGACATGGATGATGATATCTGGACTCCGGTAATTGCGGAGGACAAAAGAATTATAGGGTGGATAGAGGGCCTGAGCGTTCGTAGTGAAGCGGGGCTGCTTGACGACTAAACGCGCAGGCTCAGGTATCCGTTCAAATCCTCGCTATCGCTAGAGTACGAGAACCAAAGTTCCCGCGGTGATGAGCAGCCCTCCTATTATTGTTTTTACGTCGGCTGTCTCGCCGAGGATGAGGAACGCCAGAACCATGCCTATGACCACGCTGAACTTGTCCACGGGCATAACCTTCGACGCGTCGCCTATCTGGAGGGCTCTAAAGTAAAAAAGCCACGACAGCCCCGTCGCGCAGCCGGACAGGACGAGAAAAAGCCAGCTCCTTTGGCTTACCGCCGCTATCTCGTGGTGTTTGCCCGTGAAAAATACGATTCCCCACGCCATGAACAACACAACTGTCGTCCTTATGGCGACGCCCAGGTTTGAGTTGACGCTTCCGATTCCTATCTTGGCCAAAATAGACGTCAACGCCGCAAAGAGCGCTGACAGCAGCGCGTAAACAACCCATTGCACGACAATACCATCCCCTTTATTATTCTTTATTATTTTCTTTGATTAAAAATTCCTGTATAGCGTCCTCAGGCGGAAGCGCGAGGATTTTTTCCTTTTCTTCCTCCGGCAGCCCAGCTATCCAGGAAAGGGTTTTCAAAGATTCCTCGCTCACGGGGTAGCGTTCCCACACTTCCGGCGGGAGCTGTCCGACCAGAGCGGAATAAGCGGCTTGATTGAGCCTGATCCATTGTTCCGCCTTTTGTTCCTCCCTTTGCGTTCCCTGAACGGGCCGGGCAAGCGGGGCCTGCGAAGCCTGCGGGGGCTGGTTTTGGCGCGGGGGGGGCGGAGCGGGTTGAGCAGACCGCAAAGATTCGACTTGCAGCCGTTCGCGCGGCTGCTCAAACTGCGCGTATTCGCTTGCTGGTTCTCTCATCAGTTGAACAGAATCGTTATAATCGTGGCGCGCGTAAAAAAATCTGCCGGCGAAACCTGCGCCGACCAGCAAAATAACGGCCGCGGCGTACGAGAGATAGCGCGGTTTGAAAAAAACCGGCTTTGCCTTGACAACGGGTTCTTTCAGCATTGCGCCGGCTATCGAGTACGTCATCGCGCACTCGTTGCAGCCGGCTATATGCCGCAGCGCCTCGGTTCGCTTTGCCTCGGGCAGCTTATTTTCCAGTAAAAGAGCAAAAATTTCGGGCGGCGGGCACTCATGAAGCTGCTGCATCCTGCAAAACCTCCATGACGTCTTCCAGCAAATCCTTGTCCCTGTAAAAATCCCGTATCTTTTTCCTGGCGCGAGACAGGGCCGTGTCCACCGCGCCCGGCGTCATTTTTAAGATACCGGCGGTTTCTCTGGACGAAAGCGGCGGCTGCATGAGACACCTCATGCGCACAATTTTTTGTTCCGTATCGTTCAACACGGCCTCGGAGCTGGGATTGAGAACCTGGCTGAAAAGTATTTCAAGCAGATTTTCAAACCTTTGCCGCAGATTTTCGTTCTCGAAAAACTGATCCGGGCCGGGCGAGGGCGCGAAAATTTCAATTTCTTCGCCGTCATCGAATATCAGCGGGAACAGGAAAGGCGCGAATTTATTTCCGTGCTGTTTCACGATAAGCCTGCTGACGGCCCCATAGACATATGAACGCAGCTTCGGGGCTTCCGGCTGAACCGGCAGGTTCTTAAAATTACTCAGCAGCTTCCAGTCCCTTGACTTGAAATACAGCCAGATATCCTGGCAGACGTCTTCAATATCGGTTTTCAGCCAATAATACTTTTTGAAGACGACATAACGCGCCGGCCGGTCGATGTATATTTCGCGAAAACATCCCTCCGCTCCCTGGTCGCCAAGCAGAACCGCATCGATAAATTCATGATCCGTAAGTTCGCGATACCTTTCACAGCAGCGGCTCATGGCAGATCCCGTCTCCTTGGCGAAACATCAGCGCGCGTCATGAAGTTTTCCGGGGCGCATATCAAAAATTGTTCTCAATTATATAGTAAAGCCTGTAAGATTTTTCACGCGCCGGGTATATATAAGTAGAAGCCGGGAAAATAGGCGGATATTTCAGACGGGAGGTTTTTTTACGATGAAAAAGATTTTGGGAACGGCGGCGATTATTGCATTGATTGCGTTGGCGTTTACTTTTACCGGCGCTATGCGCGTGGAGAATACGAACGAGGCGGAAGTAGCCGACCGGGTGGAAACGGAGAATGTCGTTCAGCACGGGCAAGTGCCCGTAGAATCGGAAGTACGCGCGTTGGAAACACATAGAACGGCGGCGCCGCGAGCCTACGCCAGGATAAACGAAATGACGCCGCCCCCGCCCCCCCTGATGGCGCGTCCCGCTCCCCAACAGGAAACGGCGCGTTACGCGGCCTATGAGGACAACCTGGCGCAACGGGCCGGCGACTCCGTTTCCACCTTCGGCCTGGACGTGAGCACCGCCAGCTACGCCAATGTGAGGCGGTTCCTGAATTCCGGCAGGTTTCCCAATCCCGACGCCGTCCGCGTCGAAGAAATGATCAACTACTTCCCGACGCTCCCCGGGGAACAGCGGGACCGGGCGAAACCTCTCGCAAATTCCCCCTTTTACGTCGGGTACGAAACTGCTCCCTGTCCCTGGAACGCGGAAAACACGCTGCTGTGGTTGACCGTGGAGGCCCGCGGGATTGACTACCGGGAAGCTCCGCCGGCGAACCTGGTTTTCCTGGTGGACATTTCCGGCTCCATGTCCCCCCCGGAGCGCCTGCCTCTGGCGCAGGCGTCGCTTAAACTGTTGACGGAGCGCCTGCGGCCTGAAGACAGCGTTTCTATCGTCACCTACGCCAGCTCCGTCGGTGTCGTGCTACCGCCGACGTCCGGCGATGACAAGCCCGCCATCCGGCGCGCTATCGACGGGCTGCGCGCAGGCGGAAGCACCGCCGGCGGGGCCGCGCTTCAAATGGCCTACGAGCAGGCGGAAAAGGGCTTCAAACCGGGAGGCGTCAACCGTATCCTGCTCTGCACGGACGGAGATTTCAACGTCGGGGTTTCCGACACCTCAAGCCTGACGCGGATGGTCGCCCAATACCGGCAAAAGGGCATAACTCTTTCCGTCCTTGGTTTTGGCACGGAAAACCTGAACGACGCCATGATGGTCTCCATAGCCAGCGCGGGCAACGGAAACTACAGTTACATCGACGGCCTTATGGAGGCGCAGAAGGTGTTGGGGGAGGAAATGGCGGCGACGCTGGTCACCGTGGCAAATGACGTGAAGGCGCAGGTGGAGTTTAACCCGGCCGTAGCCGGTGAATACCGCCAGATCGGCTACGAAAAGCGCCAGCTTCGCCGGGAGGACTTCAACGACGACAGGGTGGACGCCGGCGACATTGGCGCGGGCAAGCGGGTGACGGTTCTTTACGAACTGACGCCCAAAGGTAAACGCTCCTCCGACCCCCTGCGGTATCGCAGCGAAGAGCCGGAGCGGCCGCTTCCCGTGTTACACGGCGACGAGATGGGCTATGTAAAACTGCGGTGGAAGGAGCCGGGAGAAAACGCCAGCTCGCTGGCCGAGCTTCCGATAATGAACGCCCCGGCGGCCTCCTTCAGCGACGCGGGCAGCGGCTTGCGCTTTTCCGCGGCAGTGGCGGCGTTCGGGCAAAAGCTGCGCGGCAACCCGGAGCTTTCCGCCACGAGCTGGAAGGACATCGCCGCCTGGGCCGACAACGCCAGAGGCAGCGACGAAGGCGGCTACCGCGCCGAACTGGTCCGGCTCGTCGGCTTGGCGGAGAGCTTGGCAAGGTGATGTGCGGAGAGGATCAGAATTGTCCCATTCTGAAATTTATCGTATCATATCCCTGATTCGGCTATATTTTACTGGGGGGAAACATAAATGGATAGAAGCTTTAGAGAAGCGCTGAAAAACAGAAGGTCGTTCTATGACATCGAAAACCGCTCGCCTGTTTCAGACGCGCTGATTGAGGAAATTATTGATTTTGCGCTGGAACATATGCCTTCCGCGTTCAACTCACAGACCACGCGCCTTGTCCTTTTGCTGGGAGAGCACCATAAAAAACTGTGGAACATCGTCATGGAAACGCTTAGAGAAATGATCCCCGCGGACAAGTTTGCGGCGACGGAAAAAAAAGTAGGCTCTTTCGCGGCGGGATACGGCACAATCCTGTTTTTCGAGGACCAGAATATTGTAAAAGACCTGCAAGGCCGTTTCCCGACCTACGCGGACAATTTCCCGGTGTGGGCGCAGCACGCCTCCGCCATGCATCAGTTTGCGATTTGGACTATGCTGGAGGACGAGGAGGGCCTTGGCGCGTCACTGCAGCACTACAACCCCATTATCGACGCGAAAGTTAGGGAAGCATGGTCGCTGGAGCCTGACTGGCTGCTTGTCGCGCAGATGCCTTTCGGCTCCGCGGGAAAACGTCCTGACCCAAAGGAAACCCAGCCGGTCGACGCCCGCAAAAAGGTGTTCAAGTAGGGGGCTTAAGCGGACAGGAACCCGCTGCCGCGCAGGACAAATCTATACGGCAAAAGCGCCGCCTCGCCCGCGTAGTTTACGTTGATTCTGGGGGTGGCGAGTGTCATGTCCTCGGATACCGGCTCCCCTTCCGTGATGAAGAGCGCGTTTTCGGCGCAAAGGTCGGCGCCGTAGTGCTCGCGGGTTATGCCCAGGGCCATGCTGAGTTTACCCGGGCCGCTGCACAGCTTTTTTACGCCCTGAACCTTGCGGCGTTTTTCCATGAGCGGTATGCCCTCGCGCGGCTCCAGCGCGCGGATCAGCACGGCCTCCGGCTCGCCGGGCGCGTTAGCCACTACGTTGAAGCAGTTGTACATGCCGTATATCAGGTATACGTAGGCATAGCCACCGGGGCCGAACATGACGTTGGTGCGGTGGCTGCCGGACGGGCCGGGGCGTTTGTAGGAATGGCACGCGGCGTCGCTTTTTCCCGCGTAAGCCTCCGTTTCGACGATTATGCCCGACGTCTTCCCCGTCTCGTTCAGATGAACCAGTTTTTTCCCCAGCAGATTTCTGGCGACGGAGACCGCGTCTTTTAAGTAAAACTCGCGCGGAAGCGGATGCGGATGCAAAGAATCCAAGGCGGCCTATTCCTCGCGGCGGGAAAGCGCGGGGAAACGTTCGCGCAGACGCCGGAAAACGCATGGAGGAACCACGTTGTCCATTGCCCCGCCGAGTTTGAAGATGTCGCGTATCAGGCTGCTCGAAAGGTAGGAATACTGCGCGTCGGTGATGATAAAAAAGGTCTCTATCCCGGGCGCAAGTTGCCTGTTTGTGAGCGCCATCTGAAATTCGTACTCGAAGTCGGACATGGCCCTTAGCCCGCGGATAATGACCTTTGCCTCCCACTGCCGCATGTAATCGACCAGGAGGCCGGTGAAATGGTCCACCACGACGTTTGGCAGGTGTGAGAGGGCCTCGCTTGCCATCGCGTGGCGTTCTTCCACGTCGAAGGTGTATTTTTTCTGCAAATTTACCAGAATACCTACGCGCACCTCGTCGAAAATAGCGGCGGCGCGTTCGACTATGTAAATATGCCCGTTGGTGATGGGGTCGAACGAGCCTGGGTAAACCGCGCGGACAGCGCTTTTCATTATGATGAAATACCTCCCGGATTGTTAAGCTCAACGAACGTTAAAGTGGTTTCGCCGTAAACGCGGACGTCCCTTACGGCCCATAAAGGGGGAACGTCCAGCGCCTCCCGCGACGAGTGTTCGACAACCAGAACCCCTTCGCGCTTCAGGATTTTTTCCAGATTTTTCGTGTGAAGCAGTTCGCTTCCCCAACCCCCGTTATAAGGGGGGTCGGCAAATATGACGTCGAACGCGTTTTCGCGCCTGACCAGCCACGCTATCGCCCTGCGAAGCTCCAGAGACAGCACGACAACTTTTTCCGTGCCGGCGAACTCCGCCGGCACGGCGCGCTCAACGCCCCGCGCGCGTTCTTTTGAAACCTCGACCATCACGACGCGTGAGGCCCCGCGTTTCAAAGCCTCGATTCCGACGCGGCCGGTTCCGGCAAAGAGGTCGAGAAACGCGGTGTTTTCCAGGCTGCCTAATTTGCCTGACTTGCCCAACTTGCCTAAAATGCTGAAAAGAGCCAGAAGCGCCTTGCCGGAGGTGGGCCTGACGTCCTTCACGCGTTTACCAGCCGTCGGGCCAGGTCTTCGACGGCAAAGCGCACCGCGGGGGTCAGGAAGACCTTGGCCGTCCCGTCCAGCTTTACCATAGCGCCGCCGTCGCGCTCAACGACCTTGAGGTAACACCGCTGCTCGAACTCGTCGTCGGAGGCGATGGTTTCCACGAGAAATTTTTTTGGGTTACCGCCCGCGCCGCCGGCGGCGTAATGGCTTTTGAACACCCAGCGCGCGTCCCCCCGGGCGCCCGACGCGCCGGAGATAAAAGCCAGCCCGTCGGGCAGGTCCGACAGAAATTTTCCGGTTTTGACGTGCACAGCCGCGCCCTCCTCCAGATAAAATCCCCAAGTCTGTCTTTCCACTGTAAATTTCTTCGTTTTGGCGACGGTCAGCCTGGTTATCGTTTTCCCCATCTCCAGCCACTTGCGCTCGTACTTTGTCGTGACGGCGCGCGCAAAGTTTACGTCACAGCCGGATACCGAGAGCGCCTCGTGTCCTGAGAGCGTTTTTTGCACCTCGGCCGCGTACCATTCCTCATCCGTCGCCAGTTCAAAAACCCCGCCCATTTTCAGGACGGCGGCAAGGCTGTCGGCAAACTCCCTGGCGGTGACGCGGCGCTTTGCGTGGCGCGTTTTGGGCCAGGGGCAGGGAAAGTTCATAATCACCATGTCAAGCGACTCGTCGGCAAAAAGCTCCTTCATCATGAAGCGGGCGTCGGCGCAAATTATTTTCAGGTTGGAAAGCCCTGCTTTGCCGATTCTGCGCGCGCAGCGCGCCACGCACGATAAGGAAACCTCCACCCCGATCATCAGAGCGCCGGGGTTGGCCGCCGCCCATTTTACCGTGTATTCCCCGTTGCCGAAACCGATTTCCAGCGCCGTTTTCTCAGCCGCCCCAAGATCCAGCGGAAGTTTTAACAGGGCCCCCGGGGATAAAATATTGCCGTAGCCTTCGCTCATAATTAAAAATTAAAAGGCTAAAAAGTCCACTCGAAGTCGGGAAGGCCCTCTGATAAAATCCTTTTCTTTACGTCGTCCATGATAAATTGCAGGGCCTCTCGATCCTTGCCCTCGCAGCGCGTCGTTATGACCGGCTGCGTGTTGGACGCGCGGATCAGCCCCCATCCGCCTTCGGCGGAATTCACCTTGTAGATGATGCGCACTCCATCCAGCGTCATCCCCTCGTATTCTTTCAGAGCTTTGTCGCGGATACGCTCTGTCACCGCGAATTTTTCGGAGTCCGGGCAGGCTATACGCGCTTCCTCCGTGACGGGGTAGATTGGAATGTGCGCCATAAGCTCCGAAAGTTTTTTGCCGGTTTGGGAAAGTATGCGCAGAAGGCGCGCGGCGGCGTAGAAGGAGTCGTCGAAGCCGTAATACTCGTCGGCGAAGAACATGTGCCCGGAAAGCTCGCCGGCAAACGGCGCGTTTATCTCCTTCATCTTCGCCTTGATGACGGAGTGCCCCGACTTCCACCATACTACCTTGCCGCCCAGCCGCTCGACTTCTTCGGGGAGAGCCATGCTGCATTTTGGCTCGACTATTACGTCCGCTCCCGGATGTTTTTCCAGCACCTCGGCCCAGTAAAGCGCCATCAACCGGTCGCCGAATATTACCTCCCCGCGTTCGTCCACCACGCCCAGACGGTCGGCGTCGCCGTCGAAACCGAAGCCGACGTCGGCCCCGGTCTCCCTGACTTTTTCGATAAGATCGGTCAGGTTCTCCCGCTTCTGGGGATCGGGGTGATGGTTGGGAAACCGCCCGTCCGGCGTTGCGAACAGGGATACGCACTCGCAGCCCAGCGCGGAGAGAAAGCGCTCTATCGAACCGCCCGCCGTCCCGTTCCCGCTGTCGCAGACGACTTTTAATTTCCGCTGCCCAAGTTTGATTTTCGACGTCAGCATATTTATGTAGGCGTCGACGATGTCCTTGCGCTCAATAGTTCCGGTCTTTTCCGCCGCCGCAAAAACTCCCTTTTCCGCTATCCCGCGGATCTCCTGCACCTCGCCGCCCCAGATCGTGGCTTTACCGAACGCCAGTTTCAGGCCGTTCATCTCCGAGGGGTTGTGGCTGCCCGTTACCATGACGCCGCCGTTCAGGTTCAGGTGGTAAAGGCTCCAGTAAAGCATGGGGCTGGTCACGACCCCAATGTCCACGACGTCGATGCCGACGGAGTTAATCCCCGCCGCCGCCGCCGCGCGAATACGCCCCGTCGACGGCCTGACGTCGCCGCCGATCACTATTTTTTCCACGCCCCGTTCAAGCAGCCACGTCCCGAAACTTTTCCCGATGGTCAGAACCACCTCGTCCGTCAGCTCGGTATCCGCTTCGCCCCTTATGTCGTACTCCCTGAAAATGTTGGGTGATATGTTCATGTTCTCTCTGCCTCCATATTATGTGATGAAGCTGCGTGATAACGTTTTCAATCGCTGCAAGCGTTCTTTTTTTCTTCTAAAGAAACGGGGCGTTCAGCCACGTTTTTGCTCCTTAATTCTTTCTCGAATAACCTTTGCTGTTTCTCGCACTTCTCTTGGAAGGCGCATTTTGTCTCCAAGGTATAACCTTATGCCCGCATACAATGGATAAAGCAGATCTTTTGAAAGAGAGCCTTCTATCGCTTCAGCGACAGAGTGTGAAATCTCAGTAGAAGCAGCCGCCAATTTAATGCAGCCGTCGGCCAAAGAAGTAATAATCCCCCGCACATAAGCCGGATATTGCAGAAGTTCCGATAACTCAGAGAGAGCGGGCTCCGTTTTATTCATTTTGCAATGCAGGCTAAACAAGGTTTGTAAAGTTTTTAGTACAGGATGGTTTTTAGGCCTTAGCGCGTCGGGCTCTTCCGGCCCCAATGTGTGGCGGAACAATTCCAACGTTTCACGATACAGCTTCTCAGCCTCTTCGTAACGACCTTGGTCATCCAGAGTAAACGCCAGGTTACCCATGCTTATTAGCGTGTTGGGATGTTCTGGCCCTAATATGTGGCGACACAATTCCAACGTTTCGCGATGCAGTTTTTCAGCCTCTTCGTAACGACCTTGATTACCCAGATTGCTCGCCAAGTTGTTCATGCTCATTAGCGTGTCGGGATGTTCCGGACCTAATGTGTGGCGGCGCAATTCCAACGTTTCACGAAACAGTTTTTCAGCATCTTCATAACGATTTTGATCATCCAGAGTAAACGCCAGGTTACCCATGCTTATTAGCGTGTCGGGATGTTCCGGCCCCAATGTGTGGCGACGCAATTCCAACGTTTCACGATGCAGTTTTTCAGCCTCTTCGTAACGACCTTGATTATCCAGATTGCCCGCCAAGTTGTTCATGCTTATTAGCGTGTCAGGATGTTCCGGCCCCAATGTGTGGCGACGCATTTCCAACGTTTCACGATGCAGCTTCTCAGCCTCTTCGTAACGACCTTGATTATTCAGAGTAACCGCCAGGTTGTTCATGCTTCTTAGCGTGTCAGGCGCTTCCGGCCCCAATGTGTGGCTGCGCAATTCCAACGTTTCACGATGCAGCTTCTCAGCTTCTTCGTAACGACCTTGGTTACCCAGATTGCCCGCCAAGTTGTTCATACTACTTAGCGTGTCGGGATGTTCCGGCCCCAATGCGTGGCGACGCAATTCCAGAATTTCACGGAACAGTTTTTCAGCCTCTTCGTGATGCCCCTGTTTATACAGAGTAATCGCTAACTTGTTCATACTGATCAGCGTGTCAGGATGTTCCGGCCCTAATTTTTCACGATTCTCTTCCAATTTCCTGCGAAGGGTATCGCTACTCTCTTTAGTTTCTGCTCCTACAGTATATGTTTGAGCTTTGATAAAGCTTTCTTTTAGATAACCGACCCAATGTAGTTCGCGCTCAGTAAGGTTTTGCGTATCCATGCCGCTAAATTCTCGCAACGTATTTTCCGCGTCATTTCCAAAAAACTGAATAAGGAAATCGACAACGTCATAGATAAAGAGGGCTTCCGCCCCTCCCCTGCGCATAAGGTAGAAGATATTAAAAAGGCGTTCCGTCAATTGATAGGTTTTCCCACGCTTAACCGGTCGCTGTTTCCCCTCTTCCTCATATTCTTCGACGATTCCGCGCTTTATGAGCCGGTTCAGTATCGCGCTTGTTTCCGGCTGCTCCATTCCGGCTTCATCCGCAATGATGCCAACCGGGGAATTCGCCCAAAGGCGAGCGAGCGAGACGAACACCTTGCGCTCTTTGGGAGGTAAGGTTTCCAACGAACCCTTAAAGTAGTCGGTGTGGTCGTCGATCAATTCTTCCAAATCTCTCATCAGTTCCAGAAAAGAAAGCTCTCGTCCAAACCACGCCAGGATAGACACCAGTCGAGGCAATCCGCCGGTGAGTATGCGAAGGGCTTCCGCCTGTTGCTCATGAACCCGATTCCCTGATACCGAGAACCACAGTTCCGCGCACTCTTTCGTAGTTAAACGTTCGAGGTTGAGGATTTTAAAAAAATCGTAAAAGGCTTTTTTGTGATGGTCAATTTGATCGAAACGTGCTGTTGCAGAACCGATTAACATGATACGTTTTTCGGTTTGCAGTACATTTCGCAGTTTCCAGCACTCTTGCTCGGAAAGGACGGAAAAGAGGTCGTTCATGTTTTCACAAATCAATAGAAGGCGTTTGCCCTGCCGTTCGGCAAATTCCAGCAAACGCGCACGCGCAATGTCCTCGGTATAGGGATTTTTGGGTCCTCCCGGAGGATTTTTCAACGCCTCATATGTTGCGTCCTTTGCCTCCGATGAAACAGGTATCTCCATTTTCAGTTGTTCGAGCCTGCGTCCTGTTGTAGCGGTAGTATTATTTGCATAGTAAAGAGCTTCTTTCCAAAAATCGCTCAAGGACAATATTTCATAGTTTTCTTCCATAAATACAATCGGATGCCATGTAATATAAAGTTCTGACATTGCCCTGATTTCTGTTGCAAGCCGACGAAGCAGCATGGTCTTTCCGCTACCCCGCGGCCCAATGACAACAATATGCCGATTAATATCGCCTTTGTTTTTTTCGAGGGTACGAATCAGAATGTCCAGTTCCTGGTGACGCACACAAAACAGCTCGGCAATTTCTCTATCGCCCAGAAATCCTGGATTATATTTTAGAGGGCGTTTCATTTACATATCTCCGTAGCGATGACGCCACCAGTCTTTCAGAAGCTTGGCTCGAAACCTCCAGCCATTTTCGAGCTTTTCGATATACCCGTCGTGTTCAAGATTCTGCATAATGTTCTGGAAGGAATCGACATGATATCTCTCTGACTTTGCGCGTTCAATAAGCTCTTTTCCTTTGACGGCCTCATCTATTTCCGATAGGTATGAGAGTATCTGCATTGCAAGTGTGTACTCCTGTTCACTGAAAATCTTGCGCAGGCGTTCCTCCAGATGATTCAGTTGGTAATTTCCTTCTTGGCCACGCACTATTTTTTTCCGGTAAATTTTTGTCGCGTCTTCACATGTGCATACTTTATCCCTACACTCATCTTTCAAAACATCAAAGAAAAGCTGCACATAGAAAGGAGAACACCACCCGATATGGTCGACCATGCAAAGGGCGACATCGTTGGAAATTTCTATTTCCGCGCCACGCGCCAGAGCGTGGATGCAGCGTACTGCCGTTTCATGGTCCCATGCATCGAGCGAAACAACGGAAAACGCATTCATGCGACTGCTCAGGCCGAGCTTATTGAGTAAAGGAGAAAGGCCGATAGAGCTTGCAGCCACAAATGAGAGCTTATTGTGATGTTTTTGCTGAACACCACGCAGCCATGACAGAAAAAAATCCGCTTCCGTTTTCCGGTCGTTGAAATGTTCTATCATGACAGCCAATTCGTCTAAAAAAACGACAAGACGTTCAGTTTCCTCAAGGGAATTCACCAAAGCGTCAAAAATAGCGTTTCCTCTATCGCGCCAGTTTGATTCGTCGAATAACCCTTTCAGGACGCCTTCCGCAACAGAATCCGATGTCCCCATACCTTTGCACAGATTTTTCAAAACCATAGACACTTTGTCCGTCAATTTTGTTTCTTTGCCTGAAACAGCTTTGGCAAACCAGTCGGAAATCCACCCGGATGGCGTAAGGTATCCTTCCAGATCGAAAAACAGGCAGGTATGTCCTATCTTCGTCAGTTCTTCTTTCGCTTTATGCATCAGACTTGTCTTTCCAATACGTCGCGGCGCGGAAATATAAACGCTATCTCCTCGTTCTATTTTCTCTACAAGCTGGGCAAGTTCTCTTTCTCTATCAAAAAACTCATCTTGACCTATAACCGGCGTCCCGACTTTCCCATGTAACATTTTCACCAGAATGGTTACACCCCCTATTAAAACTTTCAACAAATTCGATGACAATTTTTTTGATGAAATTGTAAATACTTGAATAAAGCCCTAGCAACAAAATTGGTGTTATGATATCAGGTTCATTTTGCCTGTCAAGAGAGGATTTGTAAAACGACAATACGACTTGTAAAGAAGATACCGGCTTAACCCGCAAGTATAATGAAGAGCCTCTTTCATTTTGGCGCGATGGTTCTGTTTCGCTGGTATAATTTTAACGAATATTTCAGTTATGTTAACCCCTGTCGTTACGAAATGGAGGGTGGACGGCGAAAA
>WRKN01000035.1 GCA_009778055.1 Synergistaceae bacterium | reverse complement strand
AAACGTGGGTCTTGTTACTGACTCTCGGACGACCGATTACGACGGGGGGAATATAGTGGGCATGGTAATGCGTTAAAACCGATAGCTTGTGGGGCTTCTTTAGTCCCCCTTTAGAAGCTCCGTTTATGCGCCCTCTCCCTTTTTTCAGAGGGGGCGCTATATGGGACCCTCGATACCTACGTGTAATGTGTGTACTTTTTGATACTGAAAAAAGAAAAGGGGAGGTAGTTTTATATGATTCGCAAATGTTTTACGTTGGTTGAGTTATTGATAGTCATCGTTATCATCGGAATCCTCGCCGCGGCGATGCTGCTTTCCAGCGGTTCGGCTACGGATTCGGCGGAGGCTTCGAACATCATCAGCGATATGCGAAGCCTGAAGAGTGCGGCGTTGCTTCTTCACGCCGACAGCATGGATGATAACTCCCCCGGGGGTTACCAGTCAACCGGGCCGACCCTGGGGGCTATTGTGAGGTATGCGGATAATGCGCAGAAATATCTTGCCGATGATAGTGGTTGGGAAGTGGTAAGAATACCCGCAGCTGGTGGGGACTGGCACATTCGACGACACTTAGATGTGGCCGGGAATAGCGTGTCGAGCGGGGCAAAGGCGAGGTTGAGCAGTAGAGCGGCGAACGTGGGTCTTGTGAATAATGCGGGTGAAACATACAATAATCACCCTTACGTCGCGATGAAGATTCGTTGACCCTCTTTTCGCAGAACATTTAGGGCTTTACGAAAGAGGGGCGGCATGGTGCCGCCCCTTTTTTTACACATACATTAAGGCAGCTCCCCGTTTTCCATCTCTGTGCCGAGCTGTATCTTGCCGGGCGTCACCGGTACGCATGAACAAACACGGGCGGCAAGATGCCGCCCCTACGCCCGGTTTCGAGGAGAAAATCGAGATGAAAGAGTTGCCCAAACGTAAACCCAACAGATTAAAAGATTACGATTACAGCCAAAACGGCGCGTATTTTGTGACGATTTGCGCCCTTGGCCGCATGGAAATATTCTCGGCCATCACCGTAGGGGCGGCATCCTGCCGCCCGCGTCTGACGCGCACCGGAGAAATAATAGAAAATGAAATATTGACGCTATCGCGTACCTATGAGGGCGTGTCTGTGGATTGTTCCGTAATCATGCCAAACCATGTTCATATGATCATCGGTATTTACGGGAACGGGCGGCAAGACAAGGTGAATTCCGGCGAAGCCGGAAGATATGCAGACGACCCGCGAGGAAGGAGCGGAGTCGGTCGCTTAGTTTCTTCACCAGAAGGCCCCCTGGGGGGTGCCGCCCCTACGGTGATGGTCGAGAATATTTCCATGCGGGCGTAGGGGCGGCAATCTGCCGCCCGTGTTTGTCCACGCATACCGGCGGCCGTAGGGGACGCACACCCGGGCGTCCCGTTGGTACTTGGAATGAGCTATTCCCGAAACCGCAAACGCCCTATGGCGTCTATGTGCCCTTTCAGACGCTTACGGGCGGCGGCGTCTATGGGGGCATCCTTGAAGTAGAGTTCCTCGAATTCTCGGGTGAACTTAGCGGCGGCGGCGCGAAGGGGAGCGTTGTCCACGCGCTCCAGAAATTCCGAAAGCCCCTCGCTTTCGTGTTTATGATATCCGTTCCGCCTCATTACGCGCAGAAATTCGCGCAGCAGCACAATATCATGCCGGCGGCTCCCCATTGATACAGCGGCGTAAAAAAGCGCTATACAGGCCGCCAGCGCTGCCAGAGCGGCGGCGGGAACCGAAAGCGCGCCTCCGATGCGGCGGAATCCGTCGCGCGTGGGGGTCAGCGAGGCTCGGGGATTTCTTATGATCTCCCTCAGGTTCCGAAATATGTTCAACTGCTTTTCCAGATTGTAGTTCAAAACCATCTTGGACCACTGGTAATCCAGGTAGTCCAGATACAGCTCCAGCGCGCTCATAACGTCGTCTCCGCCCGCCCCTCCGACAGGAGTCGGGTCGAGACGTACCCACGCGCCTATGGCCTCGTCCCACGCCTCGACCCATATATGGGCGTTCTGTTCCTGTACTATGTAGTACCTGCCCACCTGGTAGTACAAGCCGCCGCGATAACCGGTTACCAGACGCGCCGGTACGCCGGCCATGCGAAGCATGACGCCCATTGCCGAGGCGTAGTACTCACAATGGCCCTTTTTATGCTCGAAAATGAACCGCTCCAAAGCGTCTCTGCCGGAGGGAAGCTCATCCAGTGTGTACGTGAACTCCGGTGAAGACAGGAACCTCATGATCTCTGAAATTTTTTCGCCGTCGGTGGCCCCCCGCGCGACATCCGCCACCAATGCCGCAAGCCTGGGCATGAAATTACCGGGCAGCGACAGATAACGTCCCCTGTTGATCCGGCCCGAGAGCGGCCTCATCTGCGACGAAACTGCCGATACGGCATGATATTGCAACCTCCGCCCAAAATCGCGCCCTCTTACTCGGAATATTCCGTCTCCGTCCGGTATTGTTTCCACTCCGCCGATGGAAACAGGGTGATCCACAGCGAATAGATAGCCACGGCTGCCGGGTTCCAGAAATATTTGCTGCTCGACGCGCAGCGCGTTGGGGTCCGGTATGAAAAGACCTCTGTCCGGGGAATTTCTGGACGCTATCCAGACGTTGCCGTCGAAGACGTCTAAAACCACCCCGCGCCAGTATGGGCGGGTTCTCAGTTCCTCCATTTCGGCACGGAACGCCAGCTTTTTGCTCGTTTGGACACTACTGGAATCGCCAAGGCGGACTTGATCGGAAAACCCGGTTGTAGCGCTGCCGTACCCGCCCCGCGTTCCGAAAAGCGGAGAAGCCGAGCGCGGCAGTCCGAAAAAAAGCAGAAAACACACGGGCATCATAACACAAAAAATCGCGCCCGCGCGGGCAGTGAGCTGCCGGATCTCCGCGAAGGACACGGAGGCCGACTCGTCCTTGTCGAACCACGTGCCCAGCAGCAGAATCATAGTTGAGGCAAATCCCATGCCAAAGCTGTATATGATGAAAGTTTTATCTATGGACAACAGGGCGTAGCAGACGATGGTTCCCAGGCCAAGCGCGACTATCTGAACGTAATCGCGGTAACGTTTGTTCTCCAGCATTTTGACGGCAATCATCAAGAGAAGCGCCTCCATAAGCGCCTCGACTATGTAGTTCCGCCTCACGCGGGTAAAAATTGTAAGCAGCGCCGCCGAAGCCGCCAGGTTAACCAAGAGGCGCGGCGGATGTCTCCAACCTCGCCATTCCATCAGGAAAGCCGCCAGTACCAGCGCCAAAAAACCTGTGGAGTAAAGCGCTCCTATCTGTTCGTACCCCATGAAAAAAACGAACGCCGCCTTAAACACCACGGTTACGTTTAGAGCCGTCTTCAACGGAATTCTACGGGAAATGCCCATGCGTTATTTAAGCTCCTCATACAAAGCCAGCCGTGTCAGGAGTTCTTTTTTGTGGGCGTAATCGGAAGCGGGGGGGATGAACTCTCCCCCGTATCTCATTCCTATCGGCAGTTTGGATTTGATGGATTCCACCAGTATATATGCCGCCATGGCCAGCCCGCGCTCCACTCCGCCGGAGGTCAGGCGATCCAGGTCAATTACGCGCCGGTGGGAATACGAAAGGGTCCCGTCGTAAAGGCGGGAATGCAATTTTCCCGTGCGCGCGGACGATTTCCAGTGTATGCGCTTCATCGAGTCCCCCTCCACGTATGGACGTACTCCGACGATGTCGGCTTCAGCCAGGGAACCGGCAATCTCTCCCTCTCTTTCGTCTTTGTCCATGGGCGGTAACACGGCCTCCAGGTCGCAGGCAAGCGGATAAGGAAACACCGTAACCTCGGCGTCGGCGTCTACGGGCCAGTATCGCGTGAAAAAATTGAAAGGGTATACCGATGAAAGCTCTATTTCCTCAAAAGAGCGCCGTCCGCGCGATGGGAAAGCGGTGAGGAGCATCCGGCTTTCGGTACGGCCGGGCTGGACGACGGGAAAAAAGGCGCTTGTTCGGCTGTTCCCCTGTTCCAGCGCCACCTCGATAAGGAAGATAGGAGTGAAACGGTTCTTGTTGTATACATTGACGCCCACCGCGCACGGAACCGACGCATATATTTCGTCCGGGAACGACACGGACACGGAAGCGCCGCGTATGTTGCCACGCCCGGCAATCCCTGAAGCCAGCATATAGCCGAGCATCATAGCCGTCACGAGGTAAAGCAGGTTGTTGGAACTGTTGACCGATACGACGCCCAGAAATATCGACGTAAAAATATAAACCATCCCGGCGCGGCGCGTCCGAATGACGCGTCCAGCCCATTTGTTGTAAGCCTTCGTTTTCATGCCGTCTTACACAGTTCACGCTATGGCCGGTATATCCGACAAAATCGCCCGCAGCGCCTCCCGCTTTGTGGATTCCGAACCCTGCTTCAACTGAATCCGATGCAGCAGCACGTCGTCGGCCATGGCTTTTACGTCCTCCGGAATCACGTAATCACGGTTCTGCATCCACGCCAGCGACTTGGCCAAATTCAAAAGCAGCATAGCGCCGCGCGTGGAGATACCAGCCACTATGTCGAAAGAGGCGCGCGTCTTTTCCGTGAGGTTCAGCACATAATCCAGAATCTTGTCCGAAGCCTTTACGCCGTTCCTGATCTCACCCTGAATTCGTACGATACCGTCCGGCGAGAAAAGCGGCTCAATTTTATCCAAATCGTTCTTCCGGCTTCCCACCCGCAGTATCTCGCGTTCGGCGTTCCTGGAGGGGTATCCTATGGAGACCTTCATCATGAAACGGTCCATCTGGGATTCCGGCAGCGGAAAGGTTCCGGAGTGCTCGACGGGATTTTGCGTGGCTACGACGAAAAAAGGTCTGGGCAGGCGATACGTCGTGCCGTCGATGGTGGCCTGCTCCTCGCCCATGGCCTCGAGAAGGGCGCTTTGCGTCTTGGGGGTCGCGCGGTTGACCTCGTCCACCAAAACGAGATGGTTGAAAATAGGCCCAGGGTGAAACTCAAATTCACCTTTTTCGGCCTTGAAAATGTTCAGCCCCGTGATGTCGGCGGGCAGCAGGTCATTGGTACATTGGATGCGCCCGAAGTCAAGCCCGAGCACGCGGGCTACGGCTATCGCCAGGGTCGTCTTGCCAAGGCCGGGAAGATCCTCCAGCAGAAGATGCCCGTCTGAAAAAATACACGCCAGTATCTTTATCAAGGCACTGTCCTTGCCATGCACCGTCGGAGCCAAACGCGCGAGAGTTTCTTTCACGCGCGGATTGGCGGCAAATAAAGGAGCGTTGAATGTATCCATAGCTATCCTGCCTTTATAAAAGTAGGCAGCTTTCGATTACGCAGAAAGCCGCTCACAAATAATTATACTGCGAACGGATACGAATTTCCGAAAACATTTTTAAACAGAGGGTTTGAAACAAGAATTACGTATTACGTTGACCGGAAAGCAGGATGCGCATATAATGAATTAACTAATTAGTATGGGGGAAGACATGCAAAAAACTATTTTTGTGGTCGATGACAGCGGCACAAACTTATCTACGGCAGAAGAAGCGTTGGAAGAACACTACCGGGTGATAACTTTGTCGTCTGCGGCAAAAATGTTTAAGATTTTGGAAAAGGTTAAGCCGGATTTGATACTGCTGGACATTGAGATGCCGGAAATGGACGGGTTTGAAGCGATGGAGCAGCTAAAATCCAGCGAATATCACGCGAATATTCCCGTGATATTTCTGACCGGCCTGACTGACTCCGACAACGAAGCCTACGGTATCGAACTGGGGGCTGTGGATTTTATTACAAAGCCGTTTTCTGCGCCGGCGTTGTTGAACTGCGTAAATATCCACTGTAAATAGATGGCCTGAAATGCCATAAAACACCTTAGAACAATGACTGTCTTAGATAATTTGGATTCTATGACGTACGTTTCCGATCTCGACTATAATTTGCTTTACGTAAACGAGCGCCTGGCGAACGTTTGCGGTATAGACAAAGAGCTTGGAATGAAACATAAATGCTACAAAGCCATAAGAAAACAGGAACGCCCATGCTCCTTCTGTCAACTGCCGGAGCTTCTGCCTCGAAAAGATTCACTTCCATTCAAAGACTTTGAATACTTGTGGGATGACGTTTTGAACATCTGGCTCGGCGGCCGCGATTCGATTATACGCTGGGTGGATGGCTCGGAGGCGCATCTGAGAAGCGTCAGGGACGTGTCGCGGAAAAAACGGCAGCTTGAAGTGCTGGAAAAGGCCCTTCAGGCGTCGGAAGCGGCGTCTGTGTCAAAATCCAATTTCCTGATAGACATGAGCCACAAAATACGTACTCCTATGAACGCGATATTGGGTATCGCCGAAATACTGACGCATGACGAAATGCTTGAGCCTCACACAAAAGGGGCGCTCGACAAGATTTATAATTCGGGCGAACTGCTTCTGGGCATTATCAACGACATACTTGACATGTCCAAAATTGAGGCGGGGAAGCTCGAATTGACGCGCGCCGAATACGAAACCGCAAGCCTGATAAACGATACCGCCACTCTGAACATGATGCGAATCGGCGGCAAGCCTATCGAGTTTGAGCTCTCCGTGGACGAAAACACGCCTTCGTCGCTTTTCGGCGACGAGCTTCGCATCAAGCAGATTTTGAACAACGTGCTTTCCAACTCGTTTAAATATACGTCAAAAGGCTTGGTAAAACTGTCGCTTGCCGCAGAAGCGGTGGGCGGGGGGGAAGAATCCGACGTTACGCTTGTTTTCCGCGTGAGCGATACCGGCCACGGCATGACGGAGGAGCAGGTAAATAAACTGTTTGACGAATATTCCCGTTTCAATATGGGAGCTAACCGTAAAACAGAGGGCACGGGGCTGGGCATGAGCATTACGCGAAATTTGGCGCGCCTGATGGGGGGCGAAATTTTTGTGGAAAGCGAGTTGGGCAAGGGCACGACGTGCACCGTCCGCTTGCCGCAGAAGAGAACCAGCGGGGGCGTGCTGGGCAGAGAATTAGCGGAAAACCTCAGGAAATTCCGTACGAACGGCGCCAAACAAATAAGGGGAGGGCAGATGATGTTCGAGCCGATGCCCTATGGCAGCGCCCTTGTCGTGGACGACGTGGAATCGAACCTGTACGTTGCCAAGGGGTTGCTGACTCCTTATTGGCTGTCGGTCGACACTGTTATGAGCGGATTTGACGCGATTGATAAAATAAAGAACGGCAAAGTGTATGACATTGTGTTTATGGATCACATAATGCCGGGGATGGACGGTATAGAAGCGGCAAAAATCATACGCGGCATGGGCTATGCGCACCCTATCGTCGCGCTGACCGCCAACGCCCTGGCGGGGCAGTCGGAAATGTTTTTGTCAAATGGTTTCGACGACTTTATTTCCAAACCTATAGACGTGCGCCAACTGAACGCCGCGCTGAAAAAGCACGTGCGGGATAAACAGCCGCCCGAGGTCATTGAAGCCGCGTTCCGGCAAAAGGGCGGTTTGGTGGTGAGACGTACGGAGGATGGGGCGGCGCGGTTGGCCGAGGTCTTTGTGCGGGACGCCTCGAAGGCCGTTAAAGCGCTGGAAGCGATTCAAGAGAAGCGCGGCGTTTATGAAGACGACGACGCGCGAGTGTATGTCGTCAACGTCCACGCCATGAAAAGCGCGCTGGTAAACGTCGGCGCTGCGGAGCTTTCCGCCGTCGCGGCCAAATTGGAGCAGGCGGGGCGGAAGGGAGATACCGCTTTAATGTCCGCCGAAACTCCGGTATTTCTTGACGGGCTGCGGGCATTGATCGAGAGCCTTACTCCGCCGGAGGAAGCCGGCGGGGACGGCGGAACCGCGGATTATCCGTATCTGCGAGAAAGGCTGCTTACGGTTAAAAAAGCGTGCGAGACGTATGACCAAAAAACCGCCAAATACACGCTGACGGAGTTAAGGCAAAAAGCGTGGCCGCATCTTTACAAAAAACTGCTGGCTGAAATGGACGAACACCTGCTCGGCGGAGATTTTGAAGAAGTTTCACGCATCGCGGAAGAGTTATTGAAAGAAAAAGAAAGGGGCGGGGGGTAGCCGCCCCTTTGGTTATTCTATAAGCTCGCGGAGGAACGGGGGAAGGACGAAAGCCGCTTTGTGAATCTCCCCGGTGTAGTAGCGGGTTCCCGTCACTTCGCGCAGGGGGACGGACGGATCCGGCTCAAGGGACGCGACGCCGTAAGTCCACATGCCGGTAGGGTAGGTCGGCACAACTCCCCAATACATCCTGACGATGGGGAAGACCTCCCGCATCTGCCCGATGGCCTGCCGCATCAGGGCGGTGTCGGCGAAAGGGGATTCCGTGAGTTCGGAGACCATTCCGCCGGGGTTCAATATTTTTTTCAGATCGGAGTAGAACGGAGATTGAAAAAGAGCCGCCGCGAAGTCCACCGGGTCGGTGCTGTCCACGATAGCCACGTCGAAGCGGTCGCCGGTCGTTCGGATGTATTCGAGGGCGTCCATGCACCGGACGTCGGCGCGCGGGTTTTCAAACTCGGCGGCGGCGGCGGGCAGATATTTTTTTGACGCCTCTATAACCTCCCGGTCAATGTCAATCAGCGTGCACTTCTCTACTTCCCTATGCCGCAGTACCTCTCTCAGGATTGCCCCGTCGCCCCCGCCGACTATCAGCACTCTTTTGGGGGCAGGGTGCGCGCATACCGGCACATGGGCCATCATTTCGGAATAACAAAATTCGTCTCTCTCGGTAAGCTGAAGCGCCCCGTCAAGGACAAGCGTCCTCCCATACTCCGGCGTATCCACGATCAAAAGTTCCTGATACTGAGTTTTTTTACGGTATACCGTCTGCTCCACGCGAAGGGAAAGACGCATGTTTTCAGTTTGTTCCTCCGTGAGCCAAATATTGTTCTCGCGGCGGACACGTATCACAGGCTGCGTCATAAAACCGCCTCCGTTCTCAAAAAATTCCTCCCCTTTAAGGCTCGGATCGTCAAACAAGACGTTATTATCCGATATAAGGGGCGTTTTTTCAACTATGAAATTTGCGCCCGTATTCAAATCAGGGGTCTCTTATGGTAGTATTCCTTAGTTAAGCGTGTAACAAGCCGAGGGGAGCGTTATAAGATGAAAGACTACAAAGAGACATTGAACCTTCCCGTCACGAACTTTCCGATGAAAGCCGGCCTAGCGAAGCGTGAGCCGGAATTTTTGAAGTTCTGGCAGGAAAAAGACATATACCACAAGGCGCTGAAACGGCGCGAGGGCGCGGAAAAATTCATTCTCCACGACGGCCCGCCCTACGCCAACGCCAACATTCACATAGGAACCGCTTTCAACAAGATTCTGAAGGACTTCATACCTAAGTTCAAGCTGTTGAGCGGGCGGTATTCCCCGTTTGTCCCGGGTTATGACACCCACGGCCTGCCAATTGAGCTTCGCGTCCTGAAGGACGAAAAAATGTCAGTGGAGGCCGCAGACCCGGTGGTGCTCCGGCAAAAATGCACCGATTTCGCTTACAAATACATCGGTGTTCAGGCGGAAGAGTTCCAGCGCCTGGGAGTGTTCGGAGAATGGGGCGACCCTTACGTGACCCTGAAGCCGGAGTACGAGGCGGTTGAGTTGAACGTCTTTGCGGACATGGCGGACAAAGGACTGGTGTATCGGGGGCGGAAGCCCGTGCACTGGTGCGTGGACTGCCAGACGGCCCTGGCGACCGGCGAAATCGAGTATTGGGACGAGTCGTCTCCATCAGTTAACGTGGCCTATCCCATGCCGGGCGTGGCGGAGAAATATCCCGCGCTCGCCGGCATGGACGTGTACGTGGTCATATGGACGACGACGCCTTGGACTCTGGCGGGCAGCATGGCCGTTGCTCTGCACCCGCAGTACGAGTACGGCTTTTACGAGGCGGGCGGCAAGGTTTATTTGTTCGCTGCCGGACTCAAGGAGTCTGTGGAGAAGTCAACCGGTATGCCTTTCGGCGAGCCTTTGTTCAAAGTCAAAGGGGCCGAACTGGAGGGCCTGATTTCGATACATCCATTTTACGACGACCGGCAAATCCCCCTGATACTGGCGGATTACGTCCTGCTGGAATCCGGAACCGGTTGTGTGCATACGGCTCCGGGGCACGGCACGGAGGACTTCGAGAGCGGAATAAAATACGGCATTGACATATACAACCCGGTGGACGACGCGGGGGTATATTTTAAAAACGTCGCGCTTGTCGGCGGCATGGACATAGAGTCCGGCGGCAAAAAAGCCCTGGAGATTATAAAAGAGCGCGGACGCCTTCTGAGCAGCGGCGAAATCATGCACAGCTACCCACATTGCTGGCGCTGCAAAAAGCCCGTCATATTCCGGGCCACGGAACAGTGGTTCATATCGGTGTCTAAGTTCAGGGACAGGGCGCTCGAAATAATAGAAAGCGAGGTGCGCTGGATACCGGAATGGGGCCGTGACCGAATTTACAACATGGTTCGCGACCGATCCGACTGGTGCATAAGCCGCCAGAGGGTGTGGGGCGTGCCGATTCCGTCCATGAAATGCGCCGACTGCGGGCGTCACACCCTGACCGCCTCGCGCATACGCCGCTTCGCGGAGAAGGTCAAGGACGCGCCGGACGGCTGCTCGATATGGTGGGACAAAGAAAAGACTCCCGAGGTACTTTTCGGCGACTTGGCCGTGTGCGAAGCGTGCGGCTCGCAAAGCGTTTCCAAAAACAGCGAGATAATAGACGTGTGGTTTGACTCCGGCACGTCCCACTTCGCCGTGCTCAACAAGTGGGAGGGGCACGAGTGGCCGACCGAACTGTACCTGGAGGGCAGCGATCAGCACAGGGGATGGTTCCAGTCCTCGCTGCTCACGGCAGTAGCGGTGAAGGATAAAGCGCCGTATAAGCAGGTACTTACCCACGGCTTCATTCTGGACGGGGAGGGGCGCAAGATGTCGAAGTCCCTGGGGAACGTCGTTTATCCTCAGGAGGTAGTGGACGAATACGGCGCGGACATAATGCGCCTGTGGGTGGCGTCCACGGACTACCGCAACGACGTGCGCATTTCCAAGACCATCATGAAGGCCCTTTCTGAGACGTACCGGCGCATCCGTAACACCGCGCGCTTCCTGCTGGGGAACCTGCACGATTTTGACCCGCAAAAGCACTCCGTGTCCAGGGGCGAGATGCAGCCGATGGACAGATGGATGCTCGGCAGGCTGAACCGCGTCATAGAACGCGCGAAAAACGGATTCGAGGACTACGAGTATCACCTGCCCACCTATACGATACACTCGTTCTGCGTGAACGAGTTAAGCGCGTTCTACCTCGACGTGAACAAGGACAGGCTTTACGTCGAGGCGGCGGACTCCCCGGCACGGCGCGGCGCGCAGACCGCCATGTGGGAGGCGCTTTCCGCCCTTACCCGGATGCTGGCCACGATCCTGAGCTTCACGGCGGAGGAGATATGGCAGGAGATGCGCGCAATCGACCCGGCGCTTCCCGAAAGCGTGTTTTTGTCCGATTTTCCCGAGCCGGACGCCGACGCCTTTGACGAGGCGCTCGACGCGCAATGGGAAAAAATTCTTGGGCTGCGCGGGGTGCTTTCCCGCCTTCTGGAGGAGTTAAGGGCTGCCAAAATCATCGGGACTTCTCTGGAAGCCAGGGTGCAGGTCAAAAAAACAGACGCTCTTTCCGGCGTAATGTCCATTTTCACCCCGCAGGAGATGGCCGATATAGCGATTGTGTCCAAGTTTGACTGGGTGGATGAGCTGACCATGGACAAAAAAATAAAGGACGAGGACACCGGTTACGAGGCAGCCGCGGCATTCACGCCTGGAGTAAAATGCCCCAGATGCTGGAAGTACTCCGAAATTCCGGCCGAGGACGGACTGTGCCCGCGATGCGCGGAAGTATTGAAGGGAATGAAGTAGAAAATTTTTCAGCCGAAGCGGAGCAGAGGTTGGACGTCCTTATATCCCGGCATTTGGGCGTCACTCGTTCCTTCGCGCAAAAACTTATCCGGGAGGGGCGAGTGGCGCTTAAAAGCGCTGTCCCTCCCGGTAAAGCGCTGAAGCCTTCATACAAACCCCCTGCCGGTATCTGCATTTCCGTATCGATTCCCTCGCCTGAAGCGTTTGAGCTTGAACCTGAGGACGTACCCTTCGAGGTGGTATACGAAGACGACTGCCTGTTGGTAGTGGATAAACCGGCCGGGCTGGTCGTATACCCGCTGCCGGGGCGCTGGAAAGGTACTCTGGCTCACGGATTGCTTTTCCGCTATCCCGGCTTGGGGCCGTTCGACGACGCAGCGCGGTACGGCGTTGTCCACCGTCTGGACGCCGTCACTTCCGGGCTGATGCTGGCGGCGCGCGAACAAAAGACCATGAATTTGCTCCAAAAAGCGTTTGCCGAGCGTCGGGTGAAAAAAGAATACATCGCTTTGGCTCAGGGAAATTTTGCCAGACCGGAGGGAATCCTTGAAGGTCCGATAGGGAGGCTTCCGCAAAACAGGCTGAAAATGGCAGTCGTGGAGGGCGGACGCCCGTCGGTCACGGAATACCGGGTTTTATGGAGCGGTAACGGATGTTCTCTGGTGCTGTGTAAGCCGCTGACGGGGCGCACGCATCAGATACGCGTACACATGTCGGTGAACGGGCATCCATTAGTAGGCGACACGCTCTACGGCGGCATTGAGGTCAACGACCTTGACAGGGTGTTTCTGCACTCCTGGCGTTTGTCCTTCACCCACCCGTCCGCCGGACGCCCCTTGAGCTTCACCAGCCGTCTGCCCAAGGAACTGAGGCGTGTTGCGCATAATCATTACCGCCTTTTTTCAAACATTAGCGGTTTTGGGACAACAATAGACAATTGACAACGCTTTTTATAGAGTATAAAATAAACGCTCATTATTGATTCAGGGGCTGTAGCGCAGTTGGGAGCGCGCTTCCCTCGCACGGAAGAGGTCAGGGGTTCGAATCCCCTCAGCTCCACCAGATATAGCAAGGGTTTAGGGATTTCCCCTAAGCCCTTTTTTCTTGTTCGGCCTCCGTATGGCCTCCGCGAAAAATATTTACCAGTCCATCTTGGTACATAAAAAATCGATCTCCTTTTCGTCATTCCTGCTTTTGAAAGCTACGGCATACGCCATCGCTGGCTCTCTTGTTTTCACTATTCCTCAAGATCCAACTTCCCGGTGAGAATCTCCGTATCGTCGCGCTCCCTGATATCGTATCCTATCGCTCGGTATCCCCGTTGCCGTTTTCCGAACATCTTCAGCAACATAGGAATTTTGTCGTCAAGATAATCGTAAATGACGACCTCTTTTTTCATGTCGTTCAGGCGATGCAGACGCCCCGCGTACTGAGCTATCGTGCCTTTCCAAGAAATAGGAAGACAGAGGAACAGCGTATCCAATCGCGCGTCGTCGTAGCCTTCTCCAAGGTACTTTCCTGTCGCGATGATAACACGCGGTTCATTCGGTGGAACTTGTCTAAGCCAGGAATCGACCTCATGGCGCTGTTTGGCTCCCATTCCTCCTCGCAAGGTGATGAGATGCTGTACATGAGGCTTCAGGAGTCCCGACAGGCGTTCCAGATGATCCGTTCGTTCAGTGATGGCCACAGGGTTTCGTCCTTGTTCTACCGTACTCAACACGTCGGAGGCAATCATGGCGTTACGACCGTCATCCTCTGAAAGCGCTCTGTAGAGGTCGTATATTTTTAGACTTTCGTTTGACGTAAGCTCTACCGGTAGGACAAAATTCGTCCGACAAATGAGTACGCGATGAGAAAAAGGCCGCTCTTTTGCCTGCTGGCGATCATCTACCTTGTAGCGGACGGGGCCGCACTGCATGAAGATGACTGGATGATGCCCGTCCTGCCGCGCGACCGTTGCCGAAAGCCCCAGAACATGTTTGGCCTTGCTCCGGCTTATTACCGTCTCGAAACTGGTCGCGGCCAAATGATGGCACTCGTCTACGATGACCTGACCGTAATCTGCGACAATATCATCAACCTGCCTTTTTGTATGAAGGCTCTGAATCATTGCCACGTCGATATTTCCAGTGATTTTTCTTTTTCCGCCGCCAATGCGGCCTATAGCTTCGGCATCCAAGCCGAGGAAGGTAGACAAACGCGTGACCCATTGTTCCAGAAGCTGCGTTCGATGGACGAGAATCAGGGTATTGACCTTTCGTTTCGCGATGATGTAAGCGGCAATGACCGTTTTCCCAAACGCGGTGGAGGCGTTCAGGACGCCGTAATCAAAGCGCATCAATTCTTCCACGGCTTTCTTCTGTTGTGGGCGCAGTTTTCCTACAAATTTGAAACCTTTAGCGGGCAGGCGTTTCCCTGTAACCCGCTTGTCCTGAATATCCATACCAATATCGTGAGCGTCTAATAATTGCCGAATATCCTCCAGGCACCCTCTCGGCAAAAGTAAGTGGTTGGGAAACTCCCGACAGCAGGAGATGATCCTCGCTTTATCCCAAGTGGGCAAGCGCATGGCTTGGTTTTTGTAGAACTCGGGATTTTGGAATGCAGCTACACGAATTAACCTGTTTCGCAGAGGCGGAGTCAGTTCTTTCTTTTCGATGTAAACGCCATCGCTGAGAGTCAGGGTCATTCTCTCGGGAAGAGTTCCTTGAATGGGGCGTTGCAGATGATTGTAGGAAGGGCTGATGTCCCAGGGACGTTCTCGCTCCAATTCATCCTCCGGTTCCACAATTCTCACGCCAAGAACGCTCCCGGATCGCTCCGCGTCCGTTACGATGGTCTCTACGTCGAAAAGCGGCATTCTGCGGAAGGATGCGAGGGCCGCCCATTGATCTTCCCACGGTTCAAAAGTAGCGAGGTCCATAAAAAGGCTGTTTCCATTCGCTCTCGGTCGCTTTTGGAGTGGTAGGGCGATTAGGTTGCCGAATCCTCCGTGCGGCAGGGTATCCTGGTTCGGGAAAAAACGATCATAGGAGCCGAAGCTGAGGTTCGAGTATCGTTCCATTGTTTCCGTCAAGAGAAATGTTCCCATTTGGCGGGCTACTTTTGCCGGAACAGGTTGATCAAAAAATATCCAAACGTGTCCTCCGTTCCCTGAGCGGGATCGCTCAAGGTAAGCCGGCACGTTATGGCGTCCGCAGGTATCAAGGTAGGCTAAAGCGTCTTCTTTCCACAAATCTTTATCGAAATCGACGGCCAGAAAAGAGCAGGTTTCGTCGAGAAGCATGGGATAGACCCCCATCGTAAAATCCTTGTCTGCGTTTTCTCCTTGCAGGTGTCCGCGCAAATGGGCGTCGAAAATCTCCGGCGTTACGGGAATAAAAGCTCTTGCTTTGCAGACGCCGCATTTCACTTTTGGCTTGAAACATACCCCAGGCTTCCATTCATTTTGGCAAGCCGGCGGATAACCGGATTTGCCTTTTTTAATATTCTCGAAGCGTCGCGGGAAAACGTCTTCACGTCCACGAAACAAGGAGCCAAAAAGAGAAATTTTCTCTGCGGGAGAAGAATGTTTCGTTATGGCGGCTGTCTGAAAAAGAACTTTTGAAGAAAGAGACGCTTTCTCTTCTTCGCGGAGTGCTTGAGCGAAACTTTCTCGTCGCCGAAGCAGTTCTTGTTTAGATTTTTCTAATCGATGCAACTCGGCTTCAATTACGCTCAGTTCTTCCTGAAGGCGTTCACGCTCGTTAAACATTGACTTGTGTTGCTACGAAGCCTTCCTCAGTTTGGTAGAAAACTGTTCGATAGCTGGAATCATAGCCTCGTTTGTGATAAAACACATTTGAAATTCCTCCTGATGACATGAGCATTTTTGACAAAGATAGCTCTGTTAAGAGATATGATATATCAGAAATCCCTGCACGGTGGGGAAATTTACCAACAAAGAGGGACTGCAAATGAGCCAGAGTTGTTGCTGTACGCAAAATAGCTGCTGTTCTGCCAGTGTCGCGGATAACGTGCCTATAATTTCAACGTCACTTTCGCTCAAAGACGTTATAGGCGCGTGGAAAGTTCGTTGGGGCATCGGACGCATGAATTATATGATTGAGCCGGGTCTTTATGCTGTGGGGGAACCTGACGGTGATTCCTCGGTTTTGGTCAGCGCAAATTACAAGCTGACGTTTGACACGCTGCGGAAAAATCTTTCCGGCTTAAACTGTTGGCTCCTGATACTCGACACCAAAGGTATCAATGTCTGGTGCGCGGCAGGTAAGGGAACTTTCGGCACCGAAGAACTGATAAACCGTATTGACGTCACGGGACTTTCTGAGATCATGGCACACAGAAAACTGATTTTGCCGCAGCTTGGCGCGCCCGGCGTGAGTGCTCACGAAGTAGAGAAATTTACGGGATTTTCGGTCATCTACGGTCCGGTGCGAGCAAAAGACATCAAAAAATTTATCGCCTCCGGTTACAAGGCCACAAAAGAAATGCGCACCGTGAAATTTACCATATGGGATAGATTGGTATTGGCTCCAATGGAATTTGTGCCAATCGCTAAAATCTCGTTAAGGGTGTTTGGCGTCTTGTTCCTGATCAACCTGTTTGCGGCGCGTCTGTTCGGTATGGGTGACTTTCTCGCGTACGCCGCCGCTGTGCTGATCGGTACGGTAATAACTCCA